>JASHVP010000059.1 GCA_030044475.1 Thermoplasmata archaeon
TCGATCCACAAGTACAACGTCGAGGCCTCCCATCGCGTCTCCTTCGGGGAGCTCCGGCGATCGGCCTCCGCGTGACGGGCGGGAGGAGCGATGCGGTTCGCGCTCGATGCCCTGCGCCGCCGGCCCGGCCGGTCCGCCCTGACGTCGCTCGGGATCGGGCTCGCGGTCGGGCTGGTCGTCCTGCTGCTGGCCCTCTCCGCCGGGGTGACGGCGAGTGCGACGACGCTCGCGACCCAGAGCGGGGTCGACCTCCTCGCGACGAGCACGAACACGACGATCCTCTCCGGTGAATTCCCCCCGGTCCCGAACGCCCACCGGCTCGCGAGCGAGATCCCGGCCGCCGACCCGAACGTCGCGGTCGCGAGCCCGTGGCAGGTCGGGGACCTGGTCTTCGGCAACGCGTCGCTGTGGGCCGCGGCCAACGCGAGCCACGTCCCGTCGGGGTGGGGCCCGACCAGCTCCGGGACCGTCGGGTGGATCCCGGACGACAATGCGGGGATCCAGACCCCGGTGCTGTACAACGGCACGGGCTTCACGGCGCCCGGGGACCCGCACTACGCCAACGGCTCGTACACCGGACCCTCCACGCACGAGATCGAGCTCGACCAGGGGCTCGCCGCGGCGCTCGGCGTGACGGTCGGGGACCGGGTCTGGCTGAGCGCGGTGAGCCCGCCGAGCGCGGCCGCCCTTCCCGGCTGGTACGCGAACGCGACCTCGTTCGTCGTCGTGGGGGTCTGCGGCCCGTTCTGGCTGATCCCGTCGGCGTTCCTCGCGTACGGATACCTCTCCGAGGTCCAGGAGCTCCTCGGCGGCGCGACCCCGTCGACCGACTACGCGTCCGTGATCCTGATCCACCTCATCGACCCGACGAACCCGGGGGCGGATCAGAGCCGCATCCACGCCGCGTTCCCCGGACTCAACGTCATCACTCTCTCCGACATCCTGGGCTCGATCCAGAACGTCGTGAATGTCTACCGGACGTTCGGGGAGCTGATCGGCGCGATCGGGCTGGTCGTCGCCGCCCTGTTCACCACCACGATCCTCCAGATGTCGGTCGACGACCGGAGTCGGGAGATCGCCGTCCTCCGGGCCGTCGGCTACTCCCGGGCCGCCGTCGGCCGATTCGTCGTGGAGGAGGCCCTGCTGCTCGGGGCGTTCGGGCTCGCCGTGGGGCTCCCGATCGCCTACTTCGGGGCCGAGGCGATCAACTCGTTCCTCCTGCACCTGCTCGCCGGCCTCCCCGCCTCGTTCTCGTTCGTCTCGTTCGACGCGACGGTGATCGGCACCGGCGTCGCGCTCGTCGTGGCGCTCGGCCTCGCCGCGTCGCTGGCACCGGCGGCGCGGGCGATGGCCCTCCCCGTCGCGGAGGAGCTCCGCGCGCCATGAGGGGTCCGTTCCGGCCGCGCCCGCTCCGCCACGCGCGGCTCCAGGCGGTCCTCGCGATCGCCGCGATGGCCGCCGCGGTCTCCCTCCCGGTCGTCCTCGTGTCGGTGGGAGGGGGCGTCGAGGACCACGAGCTGACGGCGATCGAGAACTCCGGCTACCAGATCGTCGTGAGCGCGGGCGGGGAGCACGGGATCGAGCACTCGCATGCGCTCGCCGCGACGATCGACCGGGTCACCGGAGTGGCGGAGGCGTCACCGGTGCTGAGCATCGCCATCGATGCCTTCCCGTCCGGGGGGAGCGCGTCCCCGGTGCTCGCCGAGGGCGTCATCCCCGACGCGTTCTCGGCGACGCTCGGACCGACGGAGTCGGACCTGTTCCCGAACCCGCTGCCGCTCGGCGACCCGAGCGACACGGTCCACTTCGCGAACGGCAGCTACGCCGGCCCGGCCACCGACGATGTCCTCGTCTCCTCCCCGTACGCGGCCTCGGCCCACTTGACGGTCGGGGCCACGCTCGACCTCGGTCCGACGGCCTCCCAGAGCCAGGCGAGCCCGTACACGATCACGGGGATCTTCGGCGTTCCGAAGACGATCCTCGGACCGGTCGGTGCGTTCGCCCTCGTCCTGCCGCTCTCGGACCTCCAAGTGATGTGTGGCTACGCGAGCGGGAACGGCACCGTCGTCCCGGACGCGTCCGACACGATCCAGGTCGCGGTGTCGGGCGCGATCTCGGTCGATCCGGCGAAGCTGTCCGCGGTCGAGTCGGCGATCCAGAGCCAGGTCCCGTACTACCAGGTGACCTCGCTCACCCAGGAGGCGGCCCAGCTCGAGGCCGCCGACTCGGTCCTCACCGGCTTCTACCTCGCCCTCTCGTCCGTCGGCCTGGTCGTCGGGTTGCTGTTCCTCGCCCTCGTCCTGTTGCGGCGGATCGAGGCCGACCGACGGTCGATCGGCATCCGCCGGGCCCTCGGCCTCTCCCGGGGGTCGATCGCGATGTCGGTCGTCGTGGACGGGCTCGTCCTCGCCGCCGCCGGGGCCGTCGCCGGGCTCCTCGGGGGCTACGCGGTCGTGGCCGCGCTCGCCGCCGACGCGACGGGGACCGTGCAGGAGGCGGCGTCGTTGGCCGTGTTCGACCCGCGACTGCTCGGAGGCATCGTCGCCGCCGTCCTCGTCCTGTCGATCGTCGCCAGCCTGGTGGCCGCCCGGTCGGCGCTTCGGATCGAGGTCGCGGAGGCGCTTCGGTGAACGGCCTCCGCCCGCCCCGGATCGAGCTCCGTTCGGTCGTGCGGACCTACGCCGCGGGCGGGGCCGACGAGGTCCGCGCCCTCCAGGGCATCGACCTGACGTTCGCTCCCGGCGAGTTCGTCTCCGTGGAGGGGCCGAGCGGCTGCGGGAAGACGACCCTCCTCAACCTCCTCGGGCTCCTCGACGCGCCCACTTCGGGAGAGCTGACGTGGGACGGCCGGCCGGTCGGGGACCGCCCCGAACGGGTCCGCGCGCGGCTCCGCCTCGAGGGAGTCGGGTTCATCTTTCAGCGGTTCTACTTGCTCCCCACGTTGACCGCCGCCGAGAACGTCGAGCTGCCCATGCGCGCGCGGCGCCTCCCCCGGGCCGATCGGCGGGCCCGGGCGGACGCGCTGCTGGCCGAGGTCGGGCTGGCCGGACGGGCGCGCGCGTACCCGCACCAGCTGTCGGGCGGGGAGGAGCAGCGGGTCGCGGTCGCCCGCGCGCTCGGCAACCGGCCGGGGCTCCTGCTCGCGGACGAGCCGACGGGGGAGCTCGACACCGCGAACAGTCGCGCGATCCTCGACCTTCTCGAACGGGTCCGGGCCGCCCGCGACGCCACCCTGCTCGTCGTGACGCACAACCCCGAGGTCGCCGCGCGCGCCGGCCGTCACCTCGAGATGCGGGATGGGCGCGTCGTGCGGGACGTCGCGGAGGCCTGACCAGTGGCGCGGATCGCGATCCTGCTGTCGGACCGCTGCCACCCCAAGGAGTGTCAGTGGGAATGCCAGGCGTACTGCCCACCGGTCCGGATGGGCCAGGAGTGCATCGTCGAGGGGCCGCTCGGCAAACCGGTGATCTCCGAGACGCTCTGCATCGGCTGCGGCATCTGCGTCCACAAATGCCCGTTCGACGCGATCAAGATCCTCAACACCCCCGAGGCCGACCCGGCCGAGATCGTGCACCGGTACGGATACAACGGGTTTCGGCTCTACCGGATGCCGGTACCGCCCCCGACCGGCATCACCGGGCTCCTCGGGCCGAACGGCACGGGGAAGACGACCGCGCTCCGACTGCTGTCGGGAGCCGAGGTTCCGAACCTCGGCGAGTACGACCGGCGGCCGGAGTGGAGCCGGGTCCTGGAGCACTACCGGGGCACGAGCCTGCACGCGCATTTCGAGCGCGTCGCGAAGGGGGAGCTGCGGACCGCGACGAAGCCCCAGTACGTCGACCGGCTCGCCGAGCATCCGGCGACGGCGGAGGAGTACGTCGGGGAGGCGGGCGGGGCCGCCCGGGCCGCGCTCGCGGAGGTCGGACTCACCGGCCGGACCGACCGGCGGCTCTCGGAGCTCTCGGGGGGCGAGCTGCAGATGGTCGCGATCGCTCGCACGCTCGCGACCGACGCCGACCTCTACCTCATCGACGAGCCGTCGAGCTATCTGGACATCGTCCATCGGCTCGAGGTCGCGCGGGTCCTGCGGCGGCTCGGCGCGACCAAAAGCGTCCTGGTCGTCGAGCACGACCTGGGCCTGCTCGACTACCTCGCCGACCAGGCGCATCTCATCTACGGGGAGCCGGCCGCATTCGGCGTGATCAGCCACCCGATCCCGATGCGGACCGCGATCAACACCTACCTCACGGGATATCTCAAGGACGAGAACGTCCGGTTCCGGAGCGACCCGGTCCGGTTCGTCGCCCACCCGCCGAAACCGGTCGGGCGCCGGAACGTCCTGGTGGCGTTCCCGGCCCTCGAGAAGCGGTTCCCGTCGTTCCACCTGTCGGTCGACGCCGGTTCCCTCGCGAAGGGGGAGACGGTCGGGATCGTCGGGCCGAACGCGACGGGGAAGACGACGTTCGTCCGGATGCTCGCGGGCGTGGAGCCGCCGACGGCCGGGACCCCGCCCCCCGGCGTGACGGTCAGCTACAAGCCGCAGTACCTGAAGGCGACGCAGAGCGCCTCCCTGCGCGACCGGTCGGCGGCGCTCGCCGCCGACCCGACGTTCGACGCGAAGCTGTTCGAGCGGGAGCTGGTCCCCGGCCTGCACCTGGAGGAGATCCTTGACGTCGCGCTCCCCGACCTCTCGGGCGGGGAACTCCAGCGCGCGGCGGTCGCTCTCGCGCTCGCGCGACCCGCCACGCTCTACCTCCTCGACGAGCCGTCGGCGTACCTGGACGCGGACGAGCGGATGTCGATGGCCCGCCTCCTCCGCCGGCAGGTCGAGCGGCAGGCGGTCAGCGCCCTCGTGGTCGACCACGACGTCTACTTCCTCGACCTGGCCTGCGACGGGCTGATGGTCTTCCGACCCGAAGGGGAGGGCGGGGCCTCCGGGCGGGGGGAGGGTCCGTTCCCGATGCGGGAAGGGATGAACCGCCTGCTCCGGACGGTCGATATCACGTTCCGGCGCGATGCCGAAACGCTCCGCCCTCGGATCAATCGGGAGGGCTCGGTGCTCGATCGCGAGCAGCGGGCCCAAGGCGAGTACTACTACGAGGCCGCTTCGTGACGCCGCGGGCCGGGGAAGGGGTTGGCTCCGGGACCCGGAGCGGCGGTCCTACACGTAGTGGACGCTGATCTGGAGGTTCGCTCCGTCGATCGTCACGGCCCCCGACGGGTGGCCGATCGTGTAGCCCGACACCGCGCCGACGTTCCACGCGTACGTCCCGTTGGTGACCCAGAAGACGAACGCGGTCCCCGTGCCGGCCTGCGTGTATCCGTTCACGGTCGCGGACCAGGCGGTCCCGCTCGCGAGGCCGGTCTCCACGACCCAGATCCGGTAGAGGGTCGAGGTGATCAGGGGGAGGTAGTCGCCGCCCGAGGTGATCCCGCCGCCGTTCGTGTAGGGCAGCACGCCGTACGGGTTCGCGGGCGTCCCGTAGTTGTCCCAGTAGTTCCCGCCGAGATAGCTCAGCCCGAGGATGCTCCCGCTCAGCGACCACCCGTTGACGACGCGCACGTCCGTCGCCGGCTGCCGCGAGACGTTCCACTGGTCGGTGTAGAACTCCGGCGCGCCGGTGTAGAAGTTCTCCGGCGGCGTCGAGGCGGTCTGCGGGGTCAGGAACGCGTTGTTGTAGATCAGGTCGTTCGACTCGAACTCGTTGAGGGCGACCGTGCTGCCGGCGTCGTCGACGGCCGACGGGTCCGCCGCGGGGACCGTCGTCGGCACGAAGACGTTCCCCCAGATCGTGTTGTGGCCGCCGCCCGAGGTCGTGATCCCGTTCGACTCCACGTAGAACGTGTTGCCGCCGATCAGGTCCCAGCTCGAGTTCCACAGGTAGACCGCCGCCGGGTCGCCGAACGACCCGGCGTTGTAGAACCACCCCGACAGGTCCGGGTTGTTCACGATCGAGACGTGGCTCGCGTTGTACAACTCGATGTTCAGCTGGTTCGAGCCCGGCGCTCCGAACTCCGCGACGCGGTCCCCGGACATCGCTTGGACGTAGGTGATCGCGAAGCCGGGCAGGTCGGTGGCGGAGACGTAGGCCGAGGTGTCGATCAGGTAGACGCCGGGGAAGACCGGGAACAGGTAGTCGTTGACCTGCCCGAACACCGGCGCGATCGTCCCGGGGAAGTTGTCGAGGACGTACGGATTCGACCAGGTCCCGGCCCCGCCGGGCGCGCTGATCGCCGCCAGCTGGCTATTCGACATGGCCCAGAGCGGCGTGTACACCCCGAGGCTGGGGTTCGACTTCAAGTGCACGTTCAGGGTCGTCGAACCCGTGACGGTCCGCAGCGCCGGCGTGTAGTCGCTGAGCAGGAACTTGAACGTGTACGTGCCGGGGGCGAGCCAATAGGTGACCGGGCTCGTCACCGTCGTCGGGGCCCACCCGGCGTAGACCGCGCTGAACGACGACCCGACGTTCGCGAAGACGAACGCGTTCGTCGGGGCGAGGTTGATCGTCACGCTCTCGGCCCCCTGGTGCGCGCCCACGACCCCCCAGAGCGGATAGAGGATCGACGGACCGCTCGTCAGTTCGGCGACCGGGTGGGAGCCGGTGGTCGCGTACTCGGCGATCCCCTCGCTCGTCTCGCCGGTGTCCGTGCCGAAGTCGAACGCACCCGCGGGAACCTGGTACGTCGAGGTCCCGTTCGGGAGGACCCAGAGCCCCATCGCGCCCGAGATGTGGAAGATCGTCGTCGTCGAGCCGCCGCCCGGTCCGCCGAGCATGATCTCGGCGTCGTTCAGCAGGAAGTTGGTCGGGCCCGGCGCGACCCCGTTGATCTGGAACGTCGGCGTGGCGGCCGGTCCCGTCGGGGTCCCGAGGGCGGAGTTGAACTCGACCTGGTCGAACGAGCCCGAGAACGCCGGACCCGTCGACGGCACGACGGTGTAGTTGAAGAAGACCGTCGGTCGGTCGTTCACGACGGTCGCGTTGTTGTAGACGTAGACGGTGAACGGTTCGGGGACCTGGAAGCTCGGACCGCCGGAGATGTACGCGAGGCCCGGGATGACGAACCCGTACGGCCCGTGGCTGTAGATCGCGTTCGCGCTGATCGCCGTCGCGGGGCTGGAGAAGTTCCAGATGTTGTCCTCGAAGGAGAGCGTGTGGTCGCTCACCGTGTAGATCGGGACGTTCTGGATCCAGAACTGGTACGAGGCGTTCCCGAACAGCGTCGTCCCGGTCAGCACGGTGTTGAGCTGCATCGTGAAGATGTCGGGGGCGGAGCTGGTGACGTAGATCGGGGTGATGCTGTTCAGTTTCACCATCGCCTCGACGCTCTGGGTGTAGCTGATCGTGCCGACGTTGGTGCCGTTGATGTTCTGGATGCCGAAGTCCCCGAGACCCATCGGGGCGGGGGAGTTGTCGTAGAGCGGGGTGATGGAGCCGCCCGAGACGGTGTAGGCGGAACGAGCGTCATAATTCGGGAGATAGAAGTCGTCCCGGTTCACGTGGCTGGCCTGGATCTCCGAGAGAATGTGGCTCTGGGTCGCGGCGGTTCCCGTCAGCGGCGTCGCGGCGACCGCGGCGGCGGGGGAGGAGGAGTGCGGCACGCTCGCCGGGGCGAGGGTTCCGACGACCCCGGCGGACGGTGACGTTACCGACGCCGCCGCGCTCGCCGGGAGCATCATGACGGCCACAAACGCGACGGCGACCAGACCGACCAGTTTCAGGTTATACGCCATAGGCCCATCCAACACGCGGGAGTTCTCCGACCGATTTATACCGCTAGAGTTCCGCATCCATCCGCACGCATGCGTGGCCGCTCCGAGAGCCGGACCCTCCGGGAGCGTTCGTCCGGCGGGCTGCGGCGTCCTCCCGCCCGATCGGCAAATGGCCGATCCCGGGGGGACTCGGAGCCCATAACCCATTTTGGGAGTGCCGCGTAGGGAGCGGGCATGGCGACTTCCGTGCCCGACGGGGGCGACGCCGCGCGGGCGCGCATCGATGCCGACGGACGGTACCGCGACCACGGGAAGGTGTCGTACCTCGTCGTGGGAACGTACGTGGTGATGCTGCTCCTCGCGGTCCTGATCGTGGCGCACAGCCCGGTCGTGAGCGCCGTGTGGGCCCCGTGGGTCCTGGCGGCCCTGATCCTCTTCTTCCTGATCCGGTACCTGTCCACGACGTATCGGCTCGACGATGTGGAGTTGCGGGCGTGGCGGATCCTCGGCGGTCGACGGGTCCAGCTGAAGGACGTCCGCCGCATCGAGTTCGTCAGCCTGCGCGACCTCAGTCCGACCGGATTCTTCGGGTCCTGGGGATGGCGGGGTCGCATGTGGTGCGCCTCGATCGGGACGTTCGACTCGGTCTACACCGACCCGGCGTACGGGATTCTGATCACCGGCGGGCCGGAACCGTTGTTCATCTCCCCGTCGGACCCGGCGGGGTTTGCCCGGGAACTCTCCCGGCGGGCCCGGTCGTGGACTCCCAACCTGGAGATCGACGCCGGCGCGCCCCGGAGCCCCACCCCGTCGTTCTAAGGGGCCGCCCACGGAAACGAGGGACCCCCCGATCCGACGCATTCGACCGCGTCGGAGGCGGCCTCCCGGGGTCGCAGCGCCGCCGCGCCGAGGACGGGGGCCGGGCGGCCCCGCGTCTCGCCGGAGGCTCGAACCTCTCCTCCGACCCGGAGGGTCCGACGCCGCCGTGTGGAGCGCTCCGACGGCCTCGCGCCGCAGAGTCCACTAGGCGCCGGAGATCGCCGTCAAGACCGCGTCTTTCCCGGACGAACCCATGTTCACTGCGGCCGAGGCGCTGCTCGTGCCCGGCGTCGAGGCCGCCAGCGCCGAGATCTGCACGAGGGCGACGACGGCGTACGAGTATCCCTTGACCAAGGTCAGGTTGAGAAACGCCGACTTGTGCAGCTTCGCGTACGAATGGGTGTACGTTCCCGTGGTGATGTAGTGGGTCTCGCTCGGAGCCGTCCCATCGGTGAACACCCCGCTCGACTCGTTGAGGACTTCGACGGTCGCCTCCACGATGAACTCGGCCGAGGCGAGCTCGGTCGCGGCCCCGGGCGTCGCTTTGAGGGTCGTCGAGAAGCTCAGGACCCAACTCGCCTTCAGCTGATACGCGCCCGTCGACGGCACGCGGAAGGCCGCGCTTTCGAACTCGTCGTACTCGAAGGCGAACACGGTGCTGTTCGCCGAACCACACGAGTGCGCTGTCGCTTTGACGGATCCGTTGGCCACCCCGGTGGTCAGGTTGAAGAACGGAAGGACCGGAAAGGTCGCCGAGACCCCGCAGCCACTCGACTCCCCCAGGAAGACCCCGAACTCGGTCCCCGAATAGGGCGCCCGAGTCGGCGGCGAGGCCGTCGTCGTCGACAGGGGCGCCGCCGCCGAACTGCCGACGAACAACAGCGCGACCGTGACGGCCCCCGCCATCGACGCCCACCGCAGTGCCCTTCCGCGTCCGCCCGACCGAATCCCCGCCCCGCCCGACCCCGCCTCGATCATGCCGAATTCTCGCCCCCGGTTTTCTTCTCGCGGCGACGTCCCTTCGAGGCGGCGCCGAGAGAAGGCGGGGAACGAAGTCCACCTACTTAGACGTATAACCCCGGTCGACGGCGAGGCTCTCCCGGGGTGCCCGACCCGACGCGGCGCCGTGTCGCGGAGGCGTCCCCCCTCCGTTCGGATCGACCGACCTAGTACTTCGGGATCGACGGGTCGACCCGGTCCGACCAGGCGTTGATCCCGCCGCGCAGGCTCCGGACGTTCTGGAAGCCGAGGTCGAGCAGCAGACGGGCGGCGCGCCCCGACCGCGCCCCGCTCCGACAGTACAGGACGACCGACGGCGCCCGGGTCAGCTCGTCGACGCGGTCCGGGAGTTCTTCCTGGGGGATCAGATGGGCGACGGCGAGGTGCCCGATCTCCCACTCTTCGGGCTCGCGCACGTCGACCACGAGCGGCGGGTTCGGGCCCGACAGTTCCGAGCGCAGTTCCTCCGGAGAGATCTCGGGTACTCCCGAGGGGGCCGTCGCCCC
>JASHVP010000060.1 GCA_030044475.1 Thermoplasmata archaeon
TCTTCGAGGCGCCGGATCAGGAGCCGCGCGCCCAGGTTCACGGCGAACGAGAGGGCGAAGAGGATCAGCCCGAGCTCGACGAGGACGTTCTGCGAGATCCCCGGCAGCTCGCCGTAATTGTTCACGAGCAGGGTCGGGATCGTGACCCCGGGGGAGAAGAGCGACACCGGCACCTGGGGGATGTTGCCGATGACGAGCGCGACGGCGATCGTCTCGCCGATCGCGCGCGCGAGGCCCAGCAGGATCGCCCCAAGGATGCCCGGGGTCGCCGGCCCGAAGACCGCGATCCGGCTCGCCTCCCACCGCGTCGCCCCGAGCCCGAGCGCGGCCTCCCGCTGGGCCTGCGAGACGCGGACGAGAGCCTCCCGGGAGAGCGCCGAGATCGTCGGGATGATCATGATGGCCAGGACCACGCTCGCCGTGAGGACGTCGGCGCCCAGCGTCGGGCCGGCGAACGGGACCCGCCCGCCCGTCGCCCGCTCGAGGGCGGGCTCGACGTGCCGGGCCATGAGGGGGACGACGACGACCAACGCCCAGAACCCGTAGACCACCGACGGGATCGCCGCCCCCAGGTCGACCACGTAGGCCAGCGGCCCCCGGACCCAGCGGGGAGCGACCTCGGAGGCGAAGACCGCGACCCCGAGGGCGACCGGGACCGCGAAGAGCAGGGCGAGGGCGCTGGTCAGCAGCGTTCCGACGATCGCCGGGACGGCGCCCCAGACCGGGTTCGTGAAGACCGTGGGGCCGAGCGTGTGGATCGCGGGCCAGGCGTCGACGGCGAGCAGGCCGACGAAGGCCAGGATGACCAGCAGCACCCCGGCCGCGACGGCGGTGGTGCCGACCCGGAACGTCTGGCCCAGCCGACGCAGGAGGGCGATCCGCCGCCGGCGATCCGGCGGCGGACCCGGGGCCGGCCCCGCGGCGGCCCCTACCTCCACGCCTCCCTCAGTGGCACGCCGGGATCGAGGCCCCGTTCCAGTTGATAGAGCCGAGGGCCGACAGGTCCTGGGTCAGGAGGTTCGTCGGCGGCGTCACGTAGTAGAGCCCGTGGGCGTACTGCTGCCCGTCGTTCACGACCCAGGTGATCCACTGGATCAGGATCTGGGTCAGCTCCGCCGACGGGGGCGTCCCGATCGCCGGGTTCTGGTAGATCAGGAAGTACGACAGGGTCGCCAGCGGGTAGTCGTCGACCCCCGGGGCGTTCACCCACGAGACCTTCGACCAGTTCCCGGTCGCCGACGGCAGGGTCTGGCCGGACAGGTCGTTGATCGACGACTGGGTGTTGGTCGCGTTCGGGACGATGAAGTGGTCCTGCGGGTTCAGCACGCCGGCGAGCGGCAGGTCGTTCGCTTCCGCGTCCGCCAGGTCGACGTAGCCGATCGTGTCGGCGGTCGCCGCGACGTACTTCGCCAGCCCCGAGTTGCCCTTCTCCGCCTCTTGCGTCGCGGCCTTCGGCCAGGCCGGGGCGATCGAGACGCCGACGCCGCTCTCCTGCCACGCCGCGCTGTCGTCCTGGAAGAGATTCGTCAGCACGTACGACGTCCCCGCGGGGTCGGACCGGTGGACGGTCACGATCGTCGCGTTGGGGAGGCCCGAGTTGTTCTGGGCGAGGACCGGAGAGTTCCAGTTGTTGATCGTCCCGAGGTAGATCTCCGCAAGTTGCGGCCCGGTGATGTTGAGGGTGTGGTCCCAGTTGGGGATGTTGTAGACGATCGTCACCGCGCCGCCGGTCACCGGCAGCGTGAGCAGGGTGGCGCCGTCGAACGAGGCGTACTCCGAGTCGTTGAGCGGCTCGTCGGTCGCGGCGAAGTCGGTCGTCTTGTCGGCCAGGGCATTGATCCCCAGGCCGGCCGCGCCGGCGGTATAGTCGATCTCGTTCCCGGTCGCGCCGTTGTACGAGCTCACCCACTGGCTCATCAGGGTCTCGAGGAAGCTCGCGCCGTTCCCCGAGATCGTCTGGCCCGAGGCACAGGCGGTCGTCGAGGTGCTGGGGCTGGACGACTTCGACAGGCCGTACCAGCTGGTGGCCGCTCCGATGCCCACGAGGAGGACGACGATCACGACGGCGAGGACGGCGTAGAGGATCCCATGCCCCTGCTTGCGGCGGACCGTGGGCCGCGGGCGGGCCGCCGGCGGGCCGTCCGCGGGGGGCGCGGCGGCGCTCATCGGTCCCCCTCCGGGCGGGCGGCGCGAGACGGGCGCGCGGTCGCGTTCGTCGCAAGAGGCTCGGGGGCGGGTCGGACGTCGCTCATGGCTTCGAGCGGCGCCGACTCAAGGGGTCCATTATAACCCGAAAGAATGGCGACAATTGACCGCCCCCCCGCACGAAACGGCGTCTATCTCGCCGCGGCCGGGGCGGCGCGACACCGGCGGGCCGACGTCGGCGGGCACGGGCAACGATTTTCCCCCCGGCCGGCGTGGCGCCCCCGATGCCCACCGCTCCGCCCTCGGTCCCCGACGGGTTCACCGCCTGGATCGAGGGGTTGCCGAGCTCGGGGAAGACGACGCTCTCCCGGTCCGTCGCGGAGCGGCTCAAGGCGAGCGGCCGGAGGGTGGAGATCCTGGACGGGGACGAAGTGCGCCAGATGTTCTCCCCGGAGCTCGGGTTCTCGCGGAAGGACCGCGAGATGCACGCGCGGCGCGTCAGCTACGTCGCGCGGATGCTCGCCCGCAACGGCGTGGCCGTGCTCGTGGCGATGATCACCCCGTACGAGACCTCGCGGCAGGCCGCCCGCGCCGGGGTCGGACCGCGC
>JASHVP010000061.1 GCA_030044475.1 Thermoplasmata archaeon
GCCGACCCCCCGCCCGCGCCCGCGCCGGGGGACGACTCGGTGGCGGCGCTGGCCCCGCCGGCACCGGCCGAGGCGGAGGCGCCCGCTCCGGCGGCGCCGGCCCGACCGCCGGCGCCGGTCTTCAAGTTCTCGACGTTCCTCTACGTCTTCCTCGGCTTCCTCGGCCTCTGGATGCTGATCGACGCCGACGCGCGGAACGGGATCGCGGGGGCCCTCGGCACGAGCGTCGCGCACGGGGGGCCGCTCTACTACGCGATCGGCTTCCAGTCGAACTACCTGCTCCTCACGATGGCGCTCGCGGGCGCCGTCGAGATGCTGATCACCTCGCTGGCGTACAACTACACCACCGACTGGGTGAAGGCGGCGAAGGTCGCGAAGTGGAGCGCCGCGTTCCGCAAGGTCCAGATGGAGGCGATCCGCTCCGGCAAGAAGGACCGGATCCAGGCGCTGCGCCCGCACCAGGAGCGCCTGACCCGCCTCTCGAGCGAGGTGTCGATCGCGCAGTTCAAGGGGATGGCGATCACCTACTTCCTCCTGATCCTGATCTACACCTGGGTCGGCCTCGTGATCGGCAACGCGACCGCGACCGCCCAGACGATCCAGCTCGGCGGCGCGTCGATCGACCTCGTCGGGCACGTCCTCTCCGGCCTGCCGATCCCGTGGTGGTTCCTGATCTTCAGCCTGTACACCATCCCGTTCTCGCTCGTCTTCCGGCGCCTCCTGAAGCACGTCTGGCTGCGGCGGTACGCCGAGGAGCACCACCTCGGCGCCGGGCCGCTCGGATCGGGGGCGGCCGGAGGATCCGCGTGATCTCGCGGGTCGTCACGGTCGGCGGCCCCCCGGGAAGCGGCAAGTCGACCGCCGGCCGGCGGGTGGCGGACGCGCTCGGTCTCACGTACCGCTCGGCCGGGGAGCAGTTCCGCGCCGAAGCCGCCCGGCGGGGGATGGACGTCGAGGCGTTCGGCCACTTCGCGGAGGCCCACCCCGAGGTCGACCGCGCGCTCGACCGGGCGATGCAGGAGCTCGCCCGACCGGGGTTCCTCCTGGACGGCCGCCTCCAGGGGCCGCTCTGCCGCCGGAACGGGATCCCCGTGCACGACCTCATCGTCACCGCGACGCTCGCGGAGCGCGCCCGCCGGGTCGCGGGGCGCGACGGGCAATCGGAGGCCGAGGCCCGGCGCCGGTTGTCGGAGCGGGAGGCGAGCGAGCGGCTCCGATACCGGCGCCAGTACGGCATCGACCTCGCCCGGGAGACCCCGGAGCTGACGGTCGACTCGACCGCGCTCGCCCCGTCGGAGGTCGCGGACCGGATCGTCGCCTTCCTGCGCGCGCACGACGGGGCGGCGGCCCGATGAGCGGGGCGCTGCCGGAGGCGGTCCGGGCGCGGCTCGCGGACGGGGCGTTCCTGCTCGTCGACAAGCCCCGGGGCCCGTCGTCGCACCAGGTCACCGCGTGGGCCCGGGACCAGCTCGGCGTCCCGCTCGCAGGCCACGCCGGCACCCTCGACCCGAACGTCTCCGGCCTCCTGTGGGTCGGCGTCGGCCCGGCGCTCAAGCTGCTCCCGCTCGTCCTCGAGTTCCCGAAGCGGTACGTCGGGGTCGTCGTCTTCCACGGCGCCGTCGACCGCGCGGACCTGGAGCGGGTGCTCGGCGAGTTCACGGGCCCGATCTACCAGACCCCGCCGGTCCGCTCCGCGGTCAAGCGGGAGCGGCGCGTGCGGCGGATCCATCGCCTGACCCTCGTCGAGCGCGACGGCGTCCGGGCCGTGATCGACCTCGTGGCGGACTCGGGCACCTACGTCCGGACGCTCGCCGTCGACCTGGGCGACGCCCTCGGCGTGGGGGCGCACCTCGAGGAGCTCCGGCGGACGGCGACCGGGCCGTTCGACGAGCGCCGCTCGGTCACGCTCACGACGCTCGCGGACGCGGCGACGCGCGCCCGGGAGGGGGACGACACCGACCTCCTCGGGATGCTCCATCCGATCCGGGAGGTCTGGTCGGAGTTCCCCGCGGTCGTGCTGAAGGACGCGGCGGCCAGCGCGGTCGCCCACGGGGCCGGCCTCGCCGCGGGCGGGATCCTGGCCGTCCCGGCGACGTTCTCACGCGGCGCGCACGTCGTGCTCGTCACGCGGTCCGGCGAGCTCGTTGCGACCGGGGTCGCGCGGCGCGACTCCGCCGCGCTCGGGACCGGCGGCCCCGGGTGGGTCGTCGACGGGACCCGGGTGTTCGTCGATCCGGCCCGGTTCCCGGCGCTCTGGCGCCCGAAGCCGCGGGGGCCGCCGTCGCCCGAGGGCTAGGGTTATCTCGGGCCCTTTCTCCGACGCCGCGTGGCGGGGGGCGCCGCGGGTCATTCGGAGACCGGCGCGCGCTGGTTCGCGTCGCTCGGCCGCTGGATCGTCCGCCATCCGTGGTACCCGGTCGTGTTCTGGGTCGTCCTGCTCGTCGTCACGATCCCGTTCCTGCCGCTCCTCGGCTCGGTGACGACGAACTCGACCCAGTCGACCTCCCCGAACTCCCCGAGCGCGGCGGCGAACGCGGAGCTCGCGCGCCTCTTCCCGAACGAGACCGGGGGCAGCTCGTCGATCCTGCTGTTCTACGGGGCGAACCTGACCGACGCGCCCGCCCAGGCGGCGATCCTCGCCGTGACGACCGCGCTCGGCTCCGACGCGTCGATCGTCAACGTCGCCTCGATCGACTCGGTCTACTCCCAGTACTCCGGGTACCTCGCCGGCCAGATCGAGCTGACGGGACGACTGCTCGCGGAGTTCCTCAACGGGACCCCGTCCCCGCTCGCACAGTTCAACGCCACGGCCGGCCTCCTCTGGGGCCCCCCCGCGACGTTCCTCACGACGTGGAGCGCGCTCGTGGCGAACGGCTCGGGCGAGCCCGCGTCGCACTGGAACTACCCGGCGTACGTCGCGACGCAGTCGACCTTCCCCAACTCCACGCCCGAAGACGAGGTCCTCGCGGCGTTCTACGACGGGTACGGGACCTCGGACGCGGGGTTCAACGGCACCGCCCAGTGCGCCGACGCGGCGGACCCGGTCGCCTGCGCGGACGCGGTCGCCCGGGCGAACCTCGCGCCGCTCCTTCCGGGCCTGTTCCCTCCTCCGTCCGAGGGAGCCACCCTCGGCGCGGCCGCCCTCGCGAACCTCGGCACCGGCAACTGCACGAACTGGGCCTCGATCCGGTTCGCGGTGGCCTCGGTCGCCGGACCCGCCCTCGGGATTTCCCCGACGTGGGTCGCCGAGGTGTGGGGAGCGTTCCCGGACGGGCCGACTCCGGCCGCGGCCCGGGCCTGGGCGAACGCGACCGTCGCCACCGCCACGCTCTGGTCGGAGCCGCTGCCGGTGCCCCCCGCGATCTGGTCGCAATACGTGAACGGCGCCGGCACGGCGCAGGTCGTCTCCGTCGACTTCTCCGTCGCCGACAGTTCCACGAACGGAGGCTCGCCGACCGTCTTCGCCGACCTTCCGCGAATCGATGCCACCGTCACCGCGGCCCTGGCGTCGTCGGATCCCAGCCGCTCGATCGCCTACGTGCAGACCGGGCCGGCCCCGCTCGACCTGCTGACCCAGGACGCCGTGAACTCCTCGCTGGCGCTCGTCCTCCCGCTGACGGTCGGCCTCCTCCTCACGATCGCGATGGTCTACTTCCGCTCCCCGCTCACGCCCCTGTGCACGTTCGCGGCGCTCGGGATCGCCCTCGTCCTCGGTCTCGGGGGCACCGTCTTGATCGGCACGCTCGTGCAGCACGTCGACTCGACCTCGCTGACCCTCGAGGAGGTGTTCGTCCTCGGCGTCGGGACCGACTACTCGATCTTCCTCGTCGCGCGGTACCGGGAGGAGCTCGTCCACGGCGCGACCCCCGACGAGGCGATCGTCGCGTCGGTCTCCTGGGCCGGGCAGTCGGTGGCGACCAGCGGCTCGACCGCGATCATCGCCACCGCGGCGCTCGCGTTCAGCGGCGTCGCCCTCCTCTCGGAGTGGGGCTCGGTGCTCTCGCTCGCGGTGTTCGTGACGCTGGTCCTCTCCCTCACGCTCGTTCCGGCGCTCCTCAAGCTCGTCGGTCCCCGCATCTTCTGGCCGATGAGCGGCGCCCGGTTCCGAGCGGCCGCGCAGCGCACGCTCGCCCGGACGAGCGACCGCTCGACGTACTTCTACCGGGCGGGCCGGGCGACCGCGCGCCGCCCCGGCACGTTCGCCGGGAGCCTCCTCCTGGTCTCGATCCCCCTCGTCCTGGTGGCGCTCACGGTCCCGATCTCGTACGACTTCTACGCCCAGCTGCCGAACGGCCACCCGGCGACGGACGGGCTCGCCGAGCTCGGCACCCAGTTCGGTCCCGGATACGCGACCCCGTCGTTCGCGCTCGTCACCTTCTCGTCGCCCCTCTACGCCAACGCCACCACCAACGCGACCGAGTTCACCGACCTCGCCGCGCTGACGGCGATCGCGAACGAGACCGGAGGGATCGCGGCCGTGACCTCCCCGATCGGGCCGACCGGGGCCCCCCTCGGGCAGTGGCTGGACCTCCCGCTCCTTCCCCCGGCGGAGCGCGAGAACCTCCTCGCCGTCCTCGCGACGTACCTCGGGACCGACGGTCGGACCGTGCTTCTCGACCTCCAGACGAGTGCGACGGGGCTGTCCGGTGGGGCGGTCACCGCCGTCGGCGCCGTCGAAGGCGGCTTCGGGGGGTACGCCGCGTCGCACCCGGAGATCGCCGCGATCTCCTACGGGGGCGGGGCCCCCACGATCCACGACCTCGCCCAGGAGACCGCCCAGGCGACGACCGTGATGATCGTCGCCGTGTCCGTCGGTCTCGTCGTCGTTCTCCTGGCGGTGCTCCGGTCGTGGATCATCGCCCTGATGGCGGTCGGTACGATCGGCCTCTCCATCAGCTGGGCGTGGGCCGTCACCGACCTCGTCTTCCAGCAACTGCTCGGCTATCCGCTCTTCTTCTACGTCCGGACGATCCTCATCATCCTCGTCCTCGGCCTGGGGGTCGACTACAACATCTTCCTCCTGACCCGCGTGCGGGAGGAACGAGTCCGCGGCCGCCCCGCCCCCGAGGCCGCGGTGGAGGCGGTCGGGAAGACCGGCGGGATCATCACGGCGGCCGCGGTCATCCTCGCGAGCGCGTTCGCCGCGCTGCTCGTCGGGGAGTTCACGCTGATTCGCGCGATCGGCTTCTCCGTCGCGGTCGCGGTGGTCCTCGACGCGATGGTGATCCGGACCTACCTCGTGCCCGCCACCCTCCAGCTCCTCGGCGAGCGGGTCTGGAGCTGGACGGGCCGGGTCCCGGCCCGCGCCGCCCCCCCGACGTCGGAGACGCGCTAGAGGAACCGCGCCCGCGCCCGGTCCAGGTGCGTGTCGGGCGATCCCTCCACGACCTCGACGACGGTCCCCTTCGGGTCGACGAAGAAGGAGACCCGCTTCGCCGCGCCGTGCGGGCCGAGCACCCCGTACTGACCCGCGACGTTCTTCGACTTGTCCGCCACCAGCGTGAACGGGAGCCCGTACTTCTGGGCGAACGCCTTCTGGTCCGGACAGTCGTCGGTGCTGACGCCGACCACCGCGACCCCCTTCTTCGTGAGGTCGGGCAGCAGGTCCCGGAACCCCTTCGCCTCGATCGTGCACCCGGGGGTGTCGGCCCGCGGGTAGAAGTACAAGATCACCGACCGCCCCCGGAGCGACGAGAGGCGGAACGGCGCACCATCCTGGTTCGGCGCTTCGAAATCGGGGGCCGGCTGACCGGTCGCGACCATGCCCCGCCAGCGCCGGTCCGCTATTTACGCCCGGAGGGACCCGGTCAGCCGGTCGCCACGGTCACGAGCGTCTCCGTCGACTTGATGCCCGTGATCTTCCGGATGCGGTGGACGACCGTGTCGAGCGCCTGGTTGATGTGCGGCGCCTCGACGCGGACGATCAAGTCGAACGGTCCGGTCACCGCCTGCACTTCCGTGACGCCCGGTACCCCGCGAAGGCGCTTCAGGACCTCGTCGAGCCGGCCGACCTCGGTCTCGACCAGGAGGAAGAGGGTCTCCATCCGGCGCTCGACGGGGCCACTCGAACGGGCCACTTGAGTTTGCTGGACGGGCCGGGGCGTGGGTCCCCCGTTAAGGGGGCTGCCGGGGTCCGGGACACGTGACGCCCCCCGGGGAGCGAGCGGCCCGGATCGCCGCCTGGCTCGACGTGCCGCGCGCGAGCCAGCCGTCCGTGGCGGCCGACGGAGAGACCGTCTACGCGATCTCCGACCGGGGCGGGCTGCCGCAGGCGTGGAAGGTCTCCCTCGCGGGAGGCCCCCTTCGACCGTTCCTGCCGCGACCGGAGCGCGTCCAGCGGGTCGACCCGAATCCGGAGCGGCCGGTGGCCGTGGCGGTCACCGACCGGGGCGGGGACGAGAACTGGCGGCTCGACCTCGTCGACGCCACCGGGGAGCGCGTCCGCGAGATCTCGACCGACCCCACGCGGATCCACGAGCCGGGCGGCTGGCGCGATGGCCACCGGTACGTCTTTCGATCGAACGCGCGCGACCTTCGCTTTTTCGACCTGTACGAAGTCGACATCGACCGAGCGGAACCGCCGCGCTGCGTCCGACGGGAGGACGCCCTGCACGACATCGCCGCGGTCCGGCCGGAGCGCGTGGCGCTGCTCCGGTACGTCACGAATCTCGACCACGACCTGATCGCTTGGTCCGAGGGCGGCGAGCGGCTGCTCAATCCGCGCTCGGCCGAGGAGTCCGTGATGTCGGCGACGCTGACCCCGGAGGCGGTCTACGCGGCGACGAACCCCGGCCGGGAGTTCGCGGCCGTCTATCGATACGACCCGGCCGACGGGGCGCCGGAGCTGCTCTGGGAGTTTCCCGGGGACGTCGAGATCCTCCGGGCCGACCCGACCGGCCGGCGACTGGCCGCGGTCGCGAACGACCGGGGCTGGAGCCGACTGGTCCTTCTCGACCTCCCCGCCGGTCGTCCGCGCCGCGTCCCGCTGCCCCACGACGGGGTGATCGCGCATCTCGAGTGGGGGCCGCAGGGACGGGCGCTCGTCTTCGACCTGAGCTCGATGGAGTTCGGCACCCAGTGCTTCCATCTCGACCCCGGGTCCGGGGCCGTCCGGGCCCTCACCGAGACGGACCGGCCGCTGCCCGGAGCCCCGCCCCACCCTGTCCTCCGGGAGTTCCGGTCCGAGGACGGGCGGTCGATCCCGTACTGGGAGTATCGTCCGTCGGGGCGGGCTCGCGGGACGATCGTCGACGTCCACGGCGGACCCGAGGGCCAGGCGCGGCCGCAGTTCCTGCCGGTGGTGGGGTTCCTGGTCAACGAGGGCTTCCGCGTCGTTCAGCCGAACGTTCGGGGCAGTCAGGGGTATGGCCGGACGTACGTCCACCTCGACGATGTCCGTCGGAGGATGGACTCGGTCCGCGACCTGCGGGACCTCGTCCGCGCGCTCGGACCGGACGGAGGGGTCCCCGCGATCCTCGGTGGGAGCTACGGCGGGTTCATGGTCCTCGCCGCGGTCACCACGTATCCCGAGCTCTGGTCCGCCGGGATCGACCTGGTCGGCATCGCCAACTTCGTGACGTTCCTCGAGCGGACGGCCCCCTGGCGTCGCCCGATCCGAGAGGCGGAGTACGGCCGCCTCGACGCCGACCGGCCGTTCCTCGAGGAGATCTCGCCGATCCACCACGTCGACCGGATCCGGGCCCCGATGTTGGTCGTCCACGGAAAGAACGACCCCCGCGTTCCGATCGGCGAGGCCGAGCAGATCGTCGGGGCCCTCCGCGCGCGCGGCGTGCCGGTCGACTTCCTCGCGTTCGACGACGAGGGCCACGGGCTCGTCCGCCGGAAGAACCAGATGACGACGGTCGTCCGCGCGGTGGAGTTCCTCGAACGGCACCTCGACGCGGTCGGTGCGTCGTAGGCTCCCAAAGCGTTAAGCGCCGCCACCCGCCCCCGGACCGTTCATGACTGTGGTCCTCACCGACACCCTCTCCGGGCGGCGCCGGGGCGTCCCGCGGCCGCGCGGGAGGCCCGTCGGGCTCTACGTCTGCGGACCGACGGTCTACAACGCCTCTCACGTGGGGCACGCCCGGACGTACCTGTTCTTCGACGTCCTCCGGCGGACGCTCGCGGCCGACGGCTACGCCGTCCGACACGTGATGAACGTCACGGACTTCGAGGACAAGATCGACCAACGGGCCCTCGACCTGGGGACGAGCTGGCGGGCCCTCGCCCGGCGCGAGGAGCGTGCCTTCGTCTCCGACCTCGAGTCGCTCGACATCCTGCTGCCCCACGAGCGCCCCCGGGCGAGCGAGTACGTTCGGAGGATGGTCGACGTCGTCCGCCGACTCGAGCGGACGGGCCGGGTGCGCCACCAGGACGACGAGTGGCTCTACGAAGCGCCAGCGCGGCCGCCGTCCGAGAACTTCTCCGCGGCCTCCGAGCTCGCGAGCCATGCCGTGGCCGAGGCCGGCCTGCCTCGGCCGGACCCGGCCACGGCCCGCGAGTTCATGATCTGGCGCCGGCAGGACCCGCCGCGCGCCTCGTTCCCGAGCCCCTGGGGGCGAGGGATTCCGGGATGGCACCTCGAGTGCTTTGCGATGGCGGAGCGGCTCCTCGAACTCCCGGTCGAGCTCCACGGAGGCGGACGGGACCTGATCTACCCGCACCACTACGCCGAGAACGAGATCGCCTGGGCGCTCGCGCGCCGGCCGATCACCCGGAGCTTCGTCCATACGGCCCTCGTCTTTCAGGACGGGCGGAAGATGGCGAAGTCGACCGGTAACCTGGTCCCGATCCGCGCCGCCGTCGCGGCCGTCGGAGCCGGCGCGCTTCGGTGGTACCTGCTCGGGATCGGCCACTCCGAGCGGCTCGCCTGGGAGGCGGCGGACCTCGCCCGGGCGCGCGACGAGTACGAACGCGTCCGCCACACGATCGCCGACAGTCTGGCCGACGGGGGGGCCGGCCGGGTCCCGGCCCGGGCCTTCTCGCACCTCGCGGGCGAGGTCGCCCGAGACCTCGGGAACGACCTGGCCACGGATCGGGCGGTGACTCGGATCCGATCGTTCGCCGCTCAGCTCGAGGCGCGCGCCAACGGGCGGGTCGCGCGCGGGGACCGCCGCCGGGCCCTGGCCGCCGTGCGCGACGTCGAACGGCGCCTCGGGTTCGCGATCGCCTAGAGACCGGACCGGTCGACGATCACGGACAGCCCGTTCCCGCCGCCCATGCACAGGGTCGCGAGACCGCGCCGACCGTTCGTCCGGACGAGCTCGTGGACCAAGGTGACGACGATGCGGGCGCCGCTCGCGCCGATCGGATGGCCGAGGGCGACGGCCCCTCCGTGGACGTTGAACTGCTCGTCCGTGAACCCGAACGTCCGCTGGACGGCGAGCGACGCGGAGGCGTACGCCTCGTTGTGCTCGACGCGGTCGAAGTCCGAGGGGGCGAAGCCGGTCTTCGCGAGATGCGAACGCACCGTCGGGATCGGGGACTCCATGACGTCGGACGGGTGCACGCCGCTCTCCGCGACGGAGTGGACCCACGCGAGGGGCCGGGCGCCGGTCCGGCGCACCTCCCGCGCGCTCGCGAGGACGAGCGCCGCCGCGCCGTCCGAGAGCTTCGACGAGTTGCCGGCGGTCAGGACCCCATCGGGCGAGAAGACGGGCGGGAGCCGGGCCAGCTTCTCGAGCGTGGTGTCGGCCCGCGGCGCCTCATCCTGGGCGAGGCCCGGGGCGCCGGGGGTGAGGGAGGCCGGGACGGGAACGATCTCGGCGGCGAACCGCCCCTCCGCGGTCGCCCGGACCGCGCGCTGGTGGCTCCGGAGACCGAAGGCGTCGACCTCGGCCCGGCCGAGGCCGAACTTCTTGGCGACCCGCTCCCCGGTCCGCCCCATGATCTCATGCTCGCCGTACGCGTCGATCAACGAGTCCCGCTGCATCGCGTCGTCCAGCGGGTGGGGGCCGGGCGGACTCCCCCAGCGCATCGCGCCGGGCAGAAGGTACGGCGCGTTCGACATGCTCTCCATCCCGCCGACGAGGACGCGGTCGAAGTCGCCCGCCCGGATCGCGGAGAACCCCCAGTGGATCGCCTTCATGCCCGAGCCGCAGACCATGTTGACCGTGGCCGCGCCGACCGTGTCCGGAATCCCGCTGCCGCGAAGCACCTGGCGCGCCGGGTTCTGTCCGACCCCGGCCTGGATCGCCTCGCCGAACAGCACCTCCTCGACGTCCGCCGGAGCGAGCGCCGCGCGCTCGAGGGCCGCCCGGGCGGCGACCACCCCCAAGGACGGGGCCGGCACGGACTTCAGCGATCCCCCGAACCGCCCGATCGGCGTCCGGACCGCCGCGACGATGGCCACGGCGGGCTCGAAGGCGGTCGGCACCGACGCCCTCTCGCTCCGGACGATCGACGGGCCCGGGCGCCCGGCCTAGTCCTCTTCGACGCGGGGCGCCAGCAGGTACCGGCCCTCCCCGCGGCCGGCGCCCATCGCGAACTCGATCTTGAGCGGATACTCGTTCCCCACGTGGAACGTCGCCTCGTCGGCGCCGATCGACTTCACCATCGCGGAGAAGAAGTCGAGCGGGTACATGCTCTTCACCGCCTCCTTCACGTCGATCCGGGTGAGCGTCTCCTTCGGGATCTTCAGGTCGAGGCGGTCGGTGTCACCCTCGGAATGCATCGTGAACGCCTCGGGGTCGACGGAGAGGGTGACGTGGTCCGTGAAGCTCTCGCTCCCCCGGATCCCTTGCCGGATGTCCTCGGTCTTGACCGTGACGCTGGCGGGGGGCGTGACGTTCGGGACCTTCGGGTCGGTGATGCCCGCGGGATCGACGACCGCCATCTGCCGGGTCAGGCGGCCGACCGAGGCGACGAGGCGGTTCTTGCCGTCGAACTGCAGCTCGATGACGTCGCCCGGCTTCGACAGTCGGAGGACCTCCTTCAGCTTCTCGACGTCGACGCCGATCTCCGTCGGTTCGCCGGTGAACTCCTCGAAGACCCCCTTCTGGAGCTTCAGGACGAGCATCGCCACGTGGGAGGGGTCGACCGCCTTCGCCTCGAGGCCGTCCTTCGAGATCACGAACTTGACCTCGGTCACGAGGGTGGAGACGACCTCGACGACCTCCCGGAGGTTCTCCATCTTGATACGCAGCTTGAACATCCGAAATCCTCGGGGCGCGTCACATCGACCCCCGCTAAAAAGGTTGCCGAGGCGCCGTGCACCGGGAAGGGGTTTTGCCGCCGGTGGCTCGGCCCCGCCATGACCGAGCTCGCGTACCTGGCCGACATGGACGCGGCGTACGTCCGTTCGTTCCGGGCCCGGGTGACCGCCCTTCCGCCCGGCGGGCTCGTTCTGGACCGGACCTTCTTCTATCCCGCGGGCGGCGGCCAGCCGACGGACCGCGGCCGCCTCCGGGCGGGGGAGGGCCCGGCGGTCGAGGTCGTGGATGTGGTGAAATCCGGGCCGTCGGTGCTCCACCGGATCCGGGGTCGGTCGGAGACCGTGCGGTCCCTCTCCGTCGGGGCCGAAGTCGAAGGAACGATCGACTGGGAGCGCCGGCACCGCCACATGCGACTGCATACCGGCCAGCATCTCCTGAGCGCGCGGATCTTCGTCCGATCGGGTCGGAGGACGCGCCGGGCGGTCCTCGGCGGCATCTCCGCCACGCTCGATCTGGATGGACCCTTGGAGGACGCTCTCGTGCCGGAGTTGGCGGCGGACCTCGCGGAGGCCGCGGCGCTTCCGCGACCGGTCTCGATCGTCCACATCCCGCGGGCGGAGTGGGAGGCTCACCCGGAGGCGGAGCGATCCGGCCTGGTGCCTCTGCCGGCGCAGGTCGACCCGGTGCGGGTCGTCCGAGTCGAGGGACTGGACGTCTGCCCGTGCGGCGGCACGCATCTCCGCTCCACGGGGGAGCTCGGGGCGGTCGTCCTGGAACCGATCCGACCGCTGCCGGACGGGAGCAGCCGGGTCGCGTTCACCCTGGCCGACGGCGCGTCTCCCAGTGCGCCCGGGTGAGGCCGTACACGTAGACGTCGTGCCACGCGCTGTGGTGGAAGAGCGCCGCGTGGAGGGTCCCTTCGCGCTGGAAGCCGAGCCCCTCGAGCAGACGATACGACGGGACGTTCTCGACATCGCACGTCGCCCCGACCCGGGCGAGTCGGCCGGTCTCGAACAGGTGGTCGACGAGGAGACCGACGGCCTCGCGTCCGAATCCGTGCCCGCGGGCGGAGCGGTCGCCGAGAATGTACCAGACATCGAGCAGTTCCAGGACCGGATGGGCGAGGTAGTGCCCGACGAGCCCGATCGCGCTCGGTCGGTCGCGTCGCTCGACGGCGTACCGCGGGGCGAGGGAGCGGGGGTCGGCGGCGGCCGACTCCACCGACCGGACGAACTCGTCGAACGTGTCGGTCGCGAACCGGTCGTACGGCGCGACGATCTCCGGATCGTTGTACCACGAGAAGAGGCCGGCGTAGTCAGCCGGGTCGATCGGACGAAGGCGGACGGACGCGCCCTCGAGGACCGCCATCGGGGAATCAGACGTCCGGGAGGGGACGGGGGTGGTCCGACCGGGCCGGCGCGTCGGGGTGGGGCTCGAGCTCCGCCTCGGACGACGGCACGGGCGGAGGGGCGGGGTCGCCGGGGAGATGCTGGTACTCGAGCGCCTTGCGGTGCCCGGTCGCCGTGAGCGAGAAGACGTGCTTCGGCTCGGAGTACCCGACGACGTACTGGGTGCGCCGGTACACCATCCGGGACATCTCGAGCGCGCGGAGCGCCTGCTTGATCTCCGTCCCGTCCTCCACGGCGAACTTCCGGAGAATCCCGAACTCGGTCGTCCATTGGGACGCTTCGAACCGGACCTGGTTGCCGCGGTGCTCCAGGAGGTGCAGGAGGAGCAGGCGCTCGAGCCGGTCGAGCTCTTCGGGCATGCGAATCCGACGCTCCTCGCCCTCAGGAGATGGTCGTGATCTCGTAGCTGACGTCCAGTCCCTTCAGTCGTTCGTGCATCTGGGTCATGAGTTGGATGACGTCCTCAAGGGTCGCCTTCTCCTTCCACTTGAAGACGAAGTCGTGCATCCCCATCGACTCCTCGAACCCGATCTGCCGCATCGCTTCGAGGACCTTCAGGGGGTTCGCGCCCTCGGAGTGGAACGTCATACGGACGTAGGTTCGCATCCGACCACGCACCGGGGGGATCGCGTGCTGTCGTTTAGGCGGGCCTTCGCTTATATATGCTTCCCCGACGCTGCCGCGCGATTGTGACGACCCACGATCCGCCCGGCCCGACGGTCGTCACCGGCGGCGCCGGAGCGATCGGGTCGGTCCTTGTCCGCGCGGTGCTGAGCGAAGGGGCCGAGGTGCGCGTCGTCGACAACCTCTCGGGCGGCCGCAAGGAGCACCTCCCGTCCGACCCGAAGCTCTCCCTGGTCGTGGCGGACCTCCTCGACCCGCCGTCGTTCGAGACCGCGCTCGACGGGGCCGAGACGGTCTGGCATCTCGCGGCCAACCCCGACGTCCGGCTCGGGATCGAGACCCCCCGGATCGACCTGGACCGGGGCACGGTCGCCACGTTCCAGCTGCTCGAGGCCGTCCGCCGTCACGATGTCCGACGGGTCCGGTTCTCGTCGTCGAGCGTCGTGTACGGTCGCCCGACGACCTTCCCGACCCCCGAAGACTACGGCCCGTTGCTGCCCGAATCGCAGTACGGGGCCGCCAAGCTCGCGTGCGAGGGGCTGATGAGCGCGTACGCGCACGACTACGGGATCACCGTCCACCTGTTCCGGTTCGCGAACATCATCGGCCCGTCGATGACCCACGGGATCCTCTTCGACCTGTTCGAGAAGCTGCGCCAGGACCCCGCCCGGCTCGAGGTGCTCGGCGACGGACGACAGGCGAAGAGCTACCTCCGCGCGGAGGAGTGCGTCGACGGCATGCGCTTCGCGGCGGCGCGTTCGTCCCAGCCGGTCAACCTGTTCAACCTCGGCTCGCTCGATCGGATCTCCGTCCGGGAGATCGCCGAGAAGGTCGTCGCGGCCCACGGCGGGCGGGCGCAGATCGAGTACACGGGCGGGGAGCGCGGGTGGGTCGGCGACGTCCCGCAACAGCTGCTCTCGGTCGAGAAGATCGGTCGACTCGGGTGGCGTCCCCGACTTACGAGCGCCCAGTGCGTCGACCGAACGATCGAAGAGCTCGTCGACGCTCGCCGGGTCCGTCCTTAGGCCGCGGCCCCCGCGCCGACGACGCGGCGATAGATCTCTCGGTGCGCGGCCGCGATCCGATCCCATCCGAACCGCTCGACCGCGGAGGTCCGGGCGGCCACCGACATCCGTTCCCGCGCGCCCGTGTCCCGGGCCAGGCCCGTCGCGCGGCGCCGGATCCCCTCGACGAACCCCCCGGGGTTGGGGTCCGGGACCACGAAGCCGGAGGTGCCGTCCACCACCGCGTCCGCTACGGCCGGGCCGCCGAGGACGGGGAGTCCGGCCGCGAGGCCCTGGAGGACCGCGGCGGAGAGCACTTCGACGCCGCTCGGATGCACCAGGAGGTCGCTCTCGGCGTACAGCGACAGGAGGTCCGGCTCCCCGACCTCTCCGAGCAGGTCGACCGAGTCACCCGACTCCCGCACCGTGCGCGCGTACGCCTCCGAGGAGATCGGCCCCGCGATCCGCAACGTGAGGCCGGTTCCGCGGAGCGCCCGGGCGGCGAGCTCCCACCGCTTGAACGGCGCCACGACCCCGACCCCCAACGCCCGCGTCCCGGTCCGCCGCGACGGGTCCGGCCGAAACCGGGCGGCGTCCACACCGAACGGGACGACCGAGATCGGGGGCCGGGGGGGCCGGACCTCGGACCGCATCGCCCGCGCGAGCGTCTCGGTGAGCGCCACGACCTCCGTGGCCCGACGGACGGCCCGACGTTCCAGCCAGTATCCCCACCGATGGGAGAGCCGATCGCGGTAGAACCAGTGGCGGGAATGCGAGGTGTAGACGAACCGGCTCCCAGCGAGCGCAAGCCGGTTCGCGACGACCGGCGTGTTCGCGTGCACCACGTCGTATCGCTCCGAGCGCAAGAGCCGCGGCAGTTCCCAGGCGAACGGATACTCGTCCCGCATGCGTCGATGACGCACGCGGTTGACGATCGTCACCTCCTCGCCCTGCGCCCGGAGGGCGCCGGCGAGTTCCCAGAGGATTCGTTCGACCGCGCCGTACCCCGTCGGGGGGATGGGGTGCACCCCCCCACCGACGAGCAGGATCCGCACAGGGCCGGAACCGGCCACCGGGATTAAGCCCTTGGCGGGCTCCGCCGAGGGGAGGCGGCGCTCGAGGGGAATGTCACGGATCTGCGTGGTCGTTCCGGTCCGCGACGACCCTCGGCTGGTCGCGACCCTCGCCTCCCTGAACGCGCAGACCCGTCGACCGGATCGCGTCCTGATCGTCGCGAGCCCCGGCACGCCCGAGCCGCTCCTCGACCGGGCGCGGGCGGCCGCTCCTGACCTCGCGGTCGAGGTGGTCCGCGTGGCGGGCGGGGTCGTGGCCGCCCGGCAGGCGGCGCTCGGTCGCCTCGCGGAAGAGACCACCGTCTTCCTCGACTCCGACGAGCGTGCGCCCCCCGATTGGCTCCGGGACCTCGTCGTGCCGGTCGAGAGCGGCCGCGCGTCGTTCAGCGGGGGTCCGACCCGGCCGGCGCGGCCGCCGGTCGGCTCGATCGAGCGCTACAGCGTGCTGCTCGAAGCGTCGATCTACGAGCAGCTCGTCCCGTCGCACGTCGCGTATCTCCCCCTCCAGAACACCGCCTGGAGCACCCGCTCGCTCCGGGCGCTCGGCTTCGACCCCCGGATCGCCTACGCCGAGGACCACGACCTCGAGACCCGCGCGGTCCGCGCCGGCCTGACGGGGGAGTACGTACCCGACGCGTGGGTCGTGCACGACAAGTCCTCGGAGACGAGCGTGCTCCGATGGGCGCGGAAGCGATACCGGTACCTCGTGGCGATGGCGATGTCACTGCTGAAGAACGGCGAGCTCGGGGACCGGTTGGGAGAACGCCGGCGTCCCGTGCAGCATCCGCTCCGCTACGTGGAGGCGGCGATGAAGCCGCTCGCCCTGCTGGACGCGACGGTCCGCTGGCGACGCGTGCGGAACCGCCGGATTCCGTCGGCCCCTCCTCCATCGTGACCCGTCCGCCGGCGTTCGCCGCGCCGGCTCCGGCAAACCTTAAGGGACCCCCCGGTTCGGCGGGGCGATGTCCCCGGAGGGCGCCCGTACGCCGGCCCCGACCGAGGCGGGCGATCTGGTCCGCCTCGACTTCGACCTGTGGGCGGAGGGCGGAGGAAAGACCGAACTGCTGGACACCACCCGGGAGGAAGTCGCCCAAGAGGCGAACGTCCCGAAGGTGGAGGGTCGGACCTGGGGTCCCCGCCCCCACGAGATCGGCGGCGACTTCTTCCCCGGCGGGATCGAGAACTCGCTCGTCGGCCTGACGGTCGGGGAAGAGGTCACCCGAGAGTTCGCGCCGGCCGACGCCTTCGGCGAGCGGGACCCCAACCTGATCGAACTGTTCACAATGCACGAGATCGAACGGCTCCCCGAGATGCGCCGCGAGGACGCGCACCTGGACCTGGGGACGGTCCTCACGATCAACGGGCGACGAGGCCGCGTGGTCACCCTCACCGCCGCCCGGGTCCGGGTCGACTTCAACCCGCCGTTCGCGGGGCGCAAGGTGAAGGGCCGATTCCTCGCGACCGAGCGGATCACCGACGCGACGGAGCAGATCCGTGCGATCGTCGAGCTCCAGTACGGCCGCTCGAAGGAGTTCAAGGTCGAGACCGACGGGAAGACGATCTCGCTCCAGGTCCCGGACGTCTCCCGGTACGACCTGCGCTGGATCAATGCCAAGCCGCGGGTCGTGGACCGACTTCGGCAGAAGCTGCACCCGCACGCCGTGCGGATCGTCGAGGAGTACGTCACCCCGGTCGAGAAGAAGGAGGCTCCCGCGGCGGAGCCGCCCACGGCCGCGGAACCGACCGCGGAGACGCCCCACCCCAAGCACGCCCACGGAGGCAAGGGGTCCGCGAAGTCATCGGCGAAGTCCGCGGCACCGGCCGAGCCCCCGCCCAAGGGCGAGTGATTCCGCCCCCGGACGAACCGGGCCTACTTGAATCGAGGGTCCTTCGGCTCTCCGATGAGCCCCCCCGTTCCGAGCACCCGGGTCCCGATCGGGTTCCTCATCGGGATCTTCGCCGCCGCGACGGTCGTCGGGGTCGTGATCGCCTACCTGGGGATCCACGGCTCGATCGGCACCGGGATCCCGTGAATCGACGGGTGCGTATCGAGGGGAGATAAATCCCGGCGCGCCTGGGCGCCCGTGGCGGTCTCGAGCGCGTCGAACGATGACTCCGGCGCCTATACTGGCTGGCTCGTCGGAGCCCTGATCATCCTCGCGGTCTTCGTCGTGGGCGGGGCGCTCTGGTTCAAGTACCACCCGTAGCCGGCGCCCGAGCCTCGGGCCACCGGTAGAGATAGACCTGGGCGCCCGCGTCGTAGGTCGTCGGGGACCAGCCGGGTACCGCGTGGCAGTGGCTGACGACCCGCGCCCCGGCGCGAAGCTCGGCCTCGAACTTCGGCCGGAGGCGGGCCATCGCGCCCGGCCACAGGAACGCAGTCACCACCGACGCGTCCCGGAAGTCGAGGGCGAAGAGGTTCCCCCAACGCAGGGTGATGCGCTCCTCGTCCGATCCGAGCCGACGCCGCAGTCGCAGGATGCCCATTCGCACCGGCTCGACCTCGACGCCGACGACCCGCGCCCGGTACGTGCGCGCGGCTCGGAAGACGATCGCCCCGGTGCCGGCTCCGAGGTCGTAGACCGTGTCCCGCGGCCCGACCTCGGCGAGGCGCAACATCGCCTCGACCGAGCGACGGGGCGTCGGCTGGTAGCCGGCCCCGTAGACGAACGAAGCGAACACGAAGTACCCCACGACGACAACCGCCCCGAGGAGGACGATCGCGATCTCGAGGTCGAGTCCGAGCACGGCGGCCTACCCGCGGGCGCGTCGGGTCCGGTGCAGCCGCTCGGCGGCGGTCCGCGGGTCGACCTCCCGAGCGACGACCTGGTCGAGAAGCCGGCGGAGCTCCGGGTCCCGCTCGAGCCGCTCCGTCAGCTCCGCGTCGACGTGGTCGCGGACTCGCCCGACGATCTCCTTCGCGAGCCGCCGACGTTCCGCCTCCGGACGTCGCCCGCTCCGCTCGAGATACGCTTCGTGGGCTTCGACCGCCTCCCACAGCGCGGGGATGCCCGACGGCTCGACCGTCGAGGTGAGGACCACCGGGCTCCGCCACCCGCCGCGCTCCGTGCCGAGCGCGGCGAGCTCCACGAGGTCCCGCCGCGCGGCGTCCGCGCCCGGGAGGTCGGCCTTGTTCACGCAGAAGACGTCCGCGATCTCGAACAAACCGGCCTTGAGCGTCTGCACTTCGTCCCCGAGGTGCGGAACGAGCACGACCACGCTCGTCGTCGCGATGTCGCGGATCGCGGTGTCGACCTGCCCGCTCCCGACGGTCTCCACGAGGATGTCGTCGAACCCCGCGACCTCGAGGATCCGGGCCGCCTCGCGCGTGGCCGCCGCGACGCCGCCCGCCGCGCCCCGGCTCGCCATCGAACGGAAGAAGACGCCGTCGTCGTCCGCCGGTCGGTCGAACCGGATCCGGTCCCCGAGGACCGATCCCCCGCTGAACGGACTCGATGGGTCGACCGCGATCACGGCGACCCGTCGCCCCTGGCCCCGCAGGTGGGCTACCAGCGCGTTGATCAGGCTCGACTTCCCGACCCCCAGGGGGCCGGTGAATCCGACGATCCGGACCCGCCCGGTTTCTCGGTAGAGCGCCTTCAACAGGGCGTCGGCCTCCGGCGCGCCGTTCTCGATGGCCGAGATGGCGCGGCCGAGCGCGCGCCGGTCCCCGGCGCGGATCTGCCGGACGGGGAGGGCGCCCCGGCGCTCCCCGGTCATGCGCGCGGCCGGGCGAGCCGCTGGGCCGTGCGAACGATCTCCTCGAGCGAGGCCCCCGGTCCGAAGATCGCGCGGATGCCGGCCTTGCGAAGCCGACGGGCGTCCTCGTCCGGGATGATCCCCCCGGCGAAGACCGGGATGTTGCCCGCCTTCTCCTTCTTCAGGAGCGCGAGCACGCGGGGGAAGAGCGCCATGTGGGCGCCCGAGAGAATGGAGAGCCCGATCAGGTCGACGTCCTCCTCGACCGCCGCCCGGACGATCTCCTCGGGGGTCTGCCGAAGGCCGGCGTAGACCACTTCCATCCCGGCGTCGCGGAGCGCGCGGGCGACGACCTTCGCCCCTCGGTCGTGCCCGTCGAGTCCGGGCTTCGCGATCAGGACCCGGACGGGCGCCTTCTTCGCGCGAACGGTCACCGAATCCGTCCTCTCCTCGAAGGACGAGGGTTCGGGAGAAAAGCTTTCGGGTCCTCAGAGGGCGGCGAGGGCGTCCAGCACGAGGTTTCCGGCGAGCAGACCGACAACGACGCCCGCGGCCAAGAAGACGACGAACGGGAGCTGCGGAGTGACCCAGACCCGACGCACTCCGTTCACCGCGAGCTCGCGCGCGGCCGCCTCCCGACCGGTGCGGTCCTCGTCCGCGGTCTCCGCGTCGTCGTCGGGCGCGGACGCGACCTTCGGGTCGCGCAGCCAGACGAACCGCTCCGGCAGCTCTTCGGTCGGGATCGAGTAGCCCGTGAATCCCCGTAGGCCCCGCATCTCGTGCCGGCGCGCGTTCCGGACGGCCAGGGCGATCGGGACGACGATCGAGCCGACCGCCGCGTCCATGAGGACCGTCAGCGCGAACGGCAGGACCCGAAGGCCCTGCGTGGCCGCGTACGGAAGCGGTAGGACGGGGGTCGCGAACAGCGGAAGGGCGAGGCCCGCGATCATGAGCGCCTTGGCATCCGCGGCCCCGTAGAGGACGCCGAACTCGAAGAGGATCCGCGCGAAGACGACCGTCGCGACGACCGCGATCACTTCGATCGGGACCCCGGACTCGCCCACGCCGAACCGCTCGGCCGCGACCGCGACGCCCCCGAGGACGACGGCGTACCCTCCGAACTCGATCGCGTTGGCGTGCCGTTCGACCGTCCCACCGAGGGACTCGTCCCAGGCGAACATGTGCTCCAGAACGAACAGCCCCGCGACCGTCCAGGCGAGCACCGGAACGACCCCGTCGCCCGCGAATCCCACCGCGCCGAGCGCGAGGGCCACGACGCCCATCCCTTGCCAAAGCCGGTCGGTGACCTCGCGCGTGCGGAGGTCGGCCGCCGCCGCGACGGCGAAGCCGGCGACGAGCAGCGCGACCCGCGCGTCGAGCACCGCCGCATCGACCGCGCTCACGTCGGCCCCGCCCTCGACGTTGCGAGCGGGAACGTCCGTCTTAAGGCCGCCCCTGCGAGGGAATCCCGACGACGCCCGGCGCCACCGAGGCGCCCCGCCCCGGAGAAGGCTATTTAAAGAGGGCCCGACTGGCGCGCCTTCGCCCCTCGGTACGGATGGTCGAGTACAAGCTGGTCATCTCCGACAAGGCGACGTCGATCGCCCGGACGGTCACCGACCCGAACGCGGCCGGGTTCCTCGGCAAGCGGATCGGCGAGACCGTCGGCGGCGAGGTCATCGGCGCGTCCGGCTACACGTTCCGGATCACCGGCGGCACCGACAAGAGCGGCTTCCCGTTGCGGCCCAACGTCCCCGGCGCCCGACAGGTTCGCCTCTACGTCGGCGAAGGGTTCGGCTTCCACGCCCCCCGCGACGGCATGCGCAAGCGGCGGAGGTTCCGCGGCGACACGGTCAGCGAAGATACGGTCCAGATCAACCTGGTGGTCGATCAGAAGGGCCCGAAGGCGCTGGCGGAGCTGTTCGCCGCGGCATGAAGGTCCCCCGCCAACCCGAGGTCAACATCGGCCTCGTCGGGCACGTCGACCACGGGAAGACGACCCTCACGCAGGCGCTCACCGGCGAGTGGACCGACCGGCACTCCGAAGAGCTGAAGCGCGGGATCTCGATCAAGCTCGGGTACGCCGACGCGGCGTTCTACAAATGTCCGACTTGCCCGGAGCCGACCGGGTACGCGGTCGAACCGGTCTGCCCGAACTGCGGGAAGCCGGCCGAGTTCGTCCGGGCGGTCTCCTTCGTCGACGCCCCCGGGCACGAGACCCTCATGGAGACGATGCTCTCCGGGGCGGCCATCATGGACGGGGCGCTCCTCCTGGTCGCGGCGAACGAGCACGTCCCGCAGCCGCAGACCCGCGAGCACCTCTACGCGCTCGACATCATCGGCGTGCGCAAGGTCGTGGTCGTCCAGAACAAGATCGACCTGCTCTCCGCCGAAGGGGCCGAAGCGAACTACCGGGAGATCGTCGAGTTCCTCAAGGGCTCCCCGTTCGCGTCGGCGCCGGTGGTCCCCGTCAGCGCGAACCACCGCGTCGGCATCGATGCGTTGATCGGGGCGATCGAGGCGACGATCCCGACGCCCCCGCGCGACCCGGCGAAGCCCCCGCTCCTGTACGTCGCCCGTTCGTTCGATATCAACCGTCCCGGGACCCGACCCGCCAAGCTCCGCGGCGGGGTGCTCGGAGGCTCGCTGCTGCAGGGCAAGCTCGCGCTCGGCGACGAGATCGAGATCCGTCCCGGACCGACGGGGGCGGCCGGACCCCGGGCGGAGTCGCTGCGGACCCACGTCACCTCGATCGTCTCGGGCGGACAGGAGTGGGACGAGCTCCACCCCGGGGGCCTGGCGGCCGTGGGCACCAGCCTCGACCCGGCGCTGGCGAAGGGGGACGGTCTCACCGGCCGCCTCATCGGCGCCGCCGGGACCCTGCCGCCGGTGAGCCAGAAGATCCGCGTCAAGGCGACGCTCCTCGACCGGGTCCTCGGGTCGGAGCGCGAGATCAAGGTCGAGAAGATCCGAACCAACGAGTTGCTCGCGATCACCGTCGGGACCACGATCGCGGCGGGCAAGGTGACGAGCGCCCGCGGGGACGAGGTGGAGTTGTCCTTGAACCGAGCGGTGACCGTCTTCCCCGGTAGCCGGGTCGCGGTCTCCCGACGGCTGAACGCGTGGCGGCTCATCGGGTACGGGATCGTGGAGGGGACGGCGAGATGAACCCGGACCTGATGGAGATCCTCCGATGCCCCGTGTGCCGCGGCGAGCTCCGCCTGACGGTCGGTCGGCGGGACGGGGCCGAGATCGTTACGGGGACCCTCATGTGCGACCGCTGCAGGGTCGACTACCCGATCGCCGACGGGATCCCGGATCTGCTGCCTCCCGACGAGCGCGACTGATCCGACCCTAGGTCCCGATTCCGTAGTAGTAGCCGAAGATCGCGAAGAACATCAGGCCCGCGACGAGCACCGACGGCAGGAACCAGCGGATCGCCCGGCGGGACCTGGCCTCCACCGAGCTGCCGACGGTCACGACGGGGATCGCGAACGCCAGCCAGTACCCCGTGAGGATCGTCTCGTAGAGCGCGTACGACGTGCGGTTCCCGTCGGGGTCGTGCATCACCACCGTCACGACCAGGACCACCGCGAAGAGGAGAAAGCCGAGGCTGACACCGGCGGCGTCTCGGTACCCCTCGAAGCCCCGCTTACGGCGCGGATAGGAGCGCCGGAGCACGACGTACATCAGGACGAACATCCCGAGCGTCGCCACCAACAACACGAAGCCGGGCGACGCCAGAGGGAGCGGCGTCGGACCGGGTCCCGGAGCCGTGAGCGCCATCGGCCCCTCCTACGGTCCCGCGTCGAGTCGGCGGGGCCCCGCGGTAGCGCCGTCCTCGATCCGCGGCGGCCGGCCCACGGAGCCCGTCCGGACCGGAGGGCCGACCCGTCGGAGTCGGGAAGCGCGCACGAGGGCCCGCCGGGGGCGGTCGGGCCTCCCGGCGGGCGGCGGCCCCGAGACGTCCCTCCGACGCATGGCTCACCGTTCGCGCGAGTGAGCCTCGGCTGCGTGGCCCGTGGTTTAAGCGTTCGTTTCCTGCGGCGCGGCGTTCGCCTCAACGTCAAGGGTTATGCGGGGCGGAGGGGAACGGCGCGGGATGGCCCGCCGCCCGGCCGACCCGTCCGAGGACGACTCGGACGACGACGAGGAGTCGCCGCCGCCGCGTTCGCGTCGCTCCTCCTCGAGCCGCCATCCCCCTCCCCGACCGAGCCGGCGCCCCCCGGTGCGTCGCTGGCGTCCGAGCGACGACGACGCGGAGGACGCCCCGGTCGACGCCGACGACGCGGTCCCGGACGACCGACCCGGCCGGCGGGGCCGGTCCAAGCCTCCCACGTACTGGCGGGCGCGGGACTCGCTCTGGTTCGAGCCGCTCGTCGCCCTCGCGGTGATCGTCGTCCTGCTCGTCTCGCTCTACGCCTACACCGACAACTGGCCGCCGGTCTACGTGGTCGAGTCCGATAGCATGCAGCACGGGTACACCGACATCCTCGGCCTGATCAACACTGGGGACCTCGTATTGGCGCAGAAGATCCCGACCGACCAGATCACGGACTACGTGATGGGCATGAAGACCGGCTACTCGACGTACGGCGAATACGGCGACGTGATCCTCTATCGCCCGGACGGATCCGGGACGACTCCGATCATCCATCGCGCGATTCTGTACCTCGACTACAATCCGGCGACCGGCTCCTACAGCGCGCCCGAGCTCGCGGGACTGCCCTGCGGCTCGAGCTCGACCGCGTTCTACAACACGCCCGGCTGCGCGACCTCGAACCTGACCGGTACGCTCGACCTCTACCACGTCGGCTGGAAGTCCGTGACGGTCTCGATCTCCCTGAGCTCGCCGATGCTGGGCGACCATTCCGGATTCCTGACCATGGGGGACAACAACTTCGACCCGACGGGGTGCACGCCGACCCCCTGCACGGGCTTCCCGGACCAGTCGCCCGGCGGCTTCAGCTCCTTGGTCGAACCGGGCTGGATCATCGGCGTCGCCCGAGGGATGATCCCCTGGTTCGGGGCGTTCAAGCTCCTGCTCGATGGGAATGCCGGGATGGTGCCGCCGCAGTCGTGGGAGTTCGCCGGACTCACGATCGCCGCCGTGATCCTGCTCGCGTTCGGCCTCCACTACGCCCTCCGCGCCGAAGGGATCGAGAGCCCGATCCGAAAGCGCGAGGAGGAGGAGGCCGCCGAGGAGGAGGAGGAAGAAGCGGCGGACGAGGAGGACGAACGACGCGGGGGGTCTCGCGGGCGTCGCATCTTGCGGTCCCTGACTCCGTGGCGTCACCCCGACGAGTCGGACGACGACGACCCGCCGTCGACCCGTCGGAGAACCTCCGACCCCGCGCCCTCCGGCCGGCGGGGCCGACCCCGCCCCGCCGTGAAGCGGTCCCGCCCGTCGCGGCACGACGACGAGGACGACGACCTCTGAGCCGCGCGGTCCCTCGAGGACCGTCGCGCAATCCTTTAGTCCCGGGCCCGGTCCGGCGGTCCGCGGTTGAGCATGCACGTCATCGGAGGGACGGCGTCGACCGCGCTCGCCGAGCGGATCTCGCGGGAGCTCGGCAATTCCCCGTTCGGCATCCCGTTCCTGAAGCGCTTCTCGGACGGCGAGATGTACGTTCGGATCGGCGGCCGTCTCGAGGGGGACGACGTGGTGCTCGTCCAGTCGACCCGCACCGACGAGGACGTGATCGAGCTGCTCCTGCTCGAGGACGCCGTCCGGGAAGCCGGCGCCCGGAAGGTCTTCGTGGTCGTTCCGTACTTCGGCTACCAGCGCCAGGACCGGCGGTTCGCCCCGGGCGAACCGATCAGCGCACGGTCCCTCTGCCGCCACGTCGAGCTGGACGCCGACGCGGTCATCTCGGTCGACCTCCATTCCCCGCAGATCCTCTCGCACTTTTCGAAACCGGCGTTCGAGGCGAGCGGGATCCCCGCGATCGCCCGGCTCTTGCGCGAGCGCCCGATCGACGTGCTGGTCTCCCCGGACCGCGGCGGCGTCGACCGGGTCCGCCGCATGGCCACCCTCCTGGATCGCCCCTGGTTCGCGCTCGACAAGAAACGGATCGACAGCGACCATGTGGAGCTCTCGTTCCCGTCCACGGTCGACTACCCGACCGAGGGGAAGTCCGCGGTCCTGATCGACGACGTCATCACCACGGGCGGGACGATCGTCGAGGCGGCGAAGCTCCTGCAGAAGCACGGCGTGCGGGCCGTCTCTGCCGCCTGCACGCACGGCCTCTTCCTCCGGGACGCCTTCGAACGGATCAAGGCGGTGACCGACGAAGTCTACTCGACCGACACGCTCGGCAATCCGGCCGAGAAGGCGTCGGTCGCGCCCGACGTCGCCCAGATCCTCCGGCGCCTGGCGCCGTCGTGAGCGGGGGTCGCGCGGTGGAGCCTCCGCGCCCGGCCTCCGGGGCTCCGGAGGACGAGCTCGTCGAGATCGTGCAGATGGTCCGTCGGGAGCTTCAGCTCCTGGAGGAAGCGCCGACGGGGGCCTGGGTGGAGGAGACGGCGCGGGACCTGCGAGGGGGCCGGAAGTCCGGGTGGTACTACCCGACCTCGACGGGCGGGGGGCTCGCGTTCTTCTCCACGCGGCCGCCGGACGCGTTCGGGCACGTCCACGTCGGCCCCGGGTCGGACGCCGCCGAGCGCGGCGTCCGGCTCGCGACCGCCCTCCTCGACGGCCTTCCTCCGTCGATCCGGGCGGTCGACGTCGGGTTCACGGGCCTCGACTCGGCGAGCGAGGGCCGGGTGCTCGCCGACCTCCTCCGGCGCCCGGGCGCGCGCGCGATCGTGCGGGAGGCAATGGAGCGGTCGATCGGTCCGGAGGATGACGCGTCGGTGGGCCCCGTGCCGTCCGGACTCGCCCTGGTCCCGGTCCGCCGCATCACCCTGGACGCCCTCGCGGACCTCGACCGGAGGTCGTTCGCCGGGACCGTCGACGAGATGCTGATCGGCCGAGAGCTCACGGACTACCGGCGCGTCCTCGAGGCCCTGCTCGCCGGCAGCGTTGGGCGGTTCCTCGACGAGGCGTCGACCGCGCTCGTCGAGCCGGACCCCCCGCGACTCGTCGGAGCGATCCTGACCACGGAGCAGTCGCCGCGGCGGGCGGTGTTCGCCGACTTCTTCGTGGACCCGTCCGACCGTCGCGAGGGGCGGGGACGATACCTGCTCCAGTGGGCGATCCGTGCCTTACGCGCCCTGGGGCACGAACGCGTCCGGCTCTGGGTGAGCCGCGAGAACGACGCGGCCCGTCGCCTCTACGATCGACTCGGATTCCGTTCGGTCGCGGTCACCACGATCTACCGGTGGGAGAGGCCCGGGTCGCACCCGCAGACCGCAGCGTAGGGACACCCCGGCGCCATCCACGACGGGCACGCGGTGGCCGACGTCGGCTCGCCCGTCGCGAGCGCCCGCTCGACCTCCGACGTCCGGTCCCGCCAGAGCCGCGAGAACGGCGTTCGCGACCGGAGCCGCAGTTCGAATACGGCGTACCGCTCGGCGTCGGACCGGGCGCGCTCGTACGCCAGGATCACGCGACCCCCGAGGGCCCCCGTGGCCACGCAGCGGAACCCGAGGTCGAGGACGTACTGCGGGCTCCGCTCGACCAAGGAGGCGGGGTCGATCGGGTCCCAGGCGCGAGAGGTGCGAAGGAGCACCGGTTCCCCCCGGAACGCCACGACCTCCTCGGACGTCTCGTCGGTCTGGACGGGCAAGCCGGCCACCTCGCCCACGGGACCCCCCTCGACCACGTCCAGCAGGCGCGGGAACGTGTCGCCCGTCACCGGGCGCGGGGGTGCCTCGTCCGTGACCGTCAGGGGGGTCGTACGCTCGAAGTACGCGCGGCGAGGATAGATCAAGTCCCGGAATCGTTCGATCGGCGGGGGAGCCGGGGACCGTTGCACCGGCGCGAGGGCCGATCGGACCCGGTCCGCCACGTCGGGACGGTCCACGAGGTCGGGTCGACGCCCGAGCGACCCGTCGTCGACCGACGGTTCGGTGCCCCGGCAATCGCATACCCCGGCGTTCTCGAATTCGCAGCCTCGGCCGAACCACCGGCACCCCGGAAGCTCGGCGGGAGTGCGGTCGGTAAGGGCGCGTCGGAGGGCGGCGGCCCGCGACGCGAGCGAGGTCCGGAGGCGGTCGGCGTCCGCAAATCCGACGTCCACCGCTCGGACCGACTCGAGGGCTCGCTCCGAGACCTGCAGGTAGAGGAGTCGCCCGGTCGTCTTCCCGAGCAGCGCGCAGTACATCCCCAGTTGCTCGATGTGGTCCGGACGCGAGTCGAAGAGACGCGCCGGGTCGATCGGGGAGGAACTCGTCTTCACCTCCGTCGGCCGGTCGGCGAGGACGTCGACGCGGCCGGCGACCCCGTCCCGGCGCAGCCGAACTTCGATCGGGCCCTCGCGCGCGAGGGCCCGTCCGAGCGCGGCATGGAACCAGAGCCCTCGCTCTCGGGCCACGAGGCGCTCACGGGAGATCGGCACGGCGGGACCGACCCGGCGCCAGTAGGCCGCCCGGCCCGACACGAGGTCGGTGACCCCGAGGGTCGGGGTCGGCGAGGCGGTCGTCGCGCGTCGGGCCAGCTCGTTCGCGAGCTCCCGATCCTCCCGGACCTCGACGACGGCCCGGAGGTCGATCGGGGCGGTCGAGCTCGCGCGGTCGGCCATCGCCCGGGCATCCGATCGGAACGCTTGACAGCTCCCGGGACGGGAGCCGCTATACTCCGAGGGTCGCTGTCGCGGCGATGCCGGAGGCGGGACGTCGACCGCTGATCATCGGGAGCGGGATCGCGGGACTCTACGTCGCGATCCGCGCGCGGGAGCTGGGGCTCCGTCCCACGATCGTGACCAAGGCCCGTCTCGAGGAGTCGAACACCCGGTACGCCCAGGGCGGGATCGCGGCGGCCCTCGGACGGGACGACTCCCCGGGGCTCCACCTCGCCGACACCGTGCGCGCCGGTGACGGACTGGTCGACCGAGGCGCGGCCCGGCAGCTCACGTCCGAGGCGCCCGCCCGGATCGCGGACCTGGTCCGGTACGGCGTGCCGTTCGACACCGTGGAAGGACAGATCGCGCTCGGACGAGAGGCGGCGCACGCCCGCGCGCGGATCCTCCACGCGGGCGGCGACGCGACCGGCCTGAACATCGAGGAGAGCCTCAAGCGCCGCGCGCTCGAGGCGGGGATCGACGCGCGCGAGCGGACGATGCTGCGCTCGCTCCGAACCGACCCGGACGGGATCGTCGCCGTCCTCTCGCACTCGGACGGGACCGGGGTCGAAGTGCTCGCGCCCGGGCCGGTCGTGCTCGCGACCGGGGGTGCCGGGTCGCTCTACCGGAACAGCACGAATCCGTCGATCACGACCGGCGAGGGAATCGCGCTCGCCTTCCGGGCGGGCGCCCTCCTGACGGACATGGAGTTCATCCAGTTCCACCCCACGGTCTTCTACCGGGAAGGGGCCCCGAGATTCCTCATCACGGAGGCCCTCCGGGGCGAGGGAGCCGTCCTGCGGAACGAGGCGGGCGAACGGTTCCTCGTCGGACAGCACCGCGACGCGGAGCTCGCCCCCCGGGACGTGGTCGCCCGCGCGATCGATCGGGAGCTCCAGCGGAGCGGGCGCCCGTGCGTCTACCTCGATGCCACCGCGGTTCCGCGCAACCTCCTGTTCGCGCGCTTCCCCTCCGTCTGCCATTTCCTCGCCGGCTACGGACTGGACCCGTCCCGCGACCTGATCCCCGTGGCGCCGGTCGCGCACTATACCATCGGCGGCGTCACGACCGACCTGGAGGGGCGAACCTCCTTGCGCCATCTCTACGCCTGTGGCGAGGTCGCCGCCACCGGGGTCCACGGGGCCAACCGGCTGGCCAGCAACTCGCTGCTCGAGGGGTTGGTGTTCGGCGAGCACGTCGCGCGGCAGCTCGCCCATCCGGCCCACAGCGGCCCGCCCGCCCCCGAACGCCTCGTCGAGGTCGCGCTCTCGCCCGGGGCGGGGCGCGGCGAAGAGACCGCCGACGTGGAGGAGGTCCGCGACCGGCTCTGGCAGGAGGTCGGGATCGTCCGGACCGCCGAGGGGCTCCGGGAGGCGGTCGGCGCGTTCGAGCGGATCGGGCGGACGGCCGAGCCGGCCGCCAGCGGGGTCCCGGGGTCGGCGGCGAACGCCGCCCTCACGGCCTCGTTCATCGCGCGCGCCGCCCTCGCCCGCACCGAGAGCCGCGGCGCGCACTATCGGTCCGACTACCCGAAGGCCCGCCCGGCATGGCGCCACCACATCGGACTTCGCCGGGCGGGGGCCCGGCGGACGAGTCGCTGACGACCGGCAAATCGTTATCCTCCGGAGCCGGTCGGCCGCCCATGGACCTCCGACCCTCGGAGGAGGAGCGCGTCCTCCAGGAGGCGGCCCGGCAGCTGGTGCGACGCGAGGTCGCGCCGGTGGCCGACCGGATGGATCGGGAGGACTGGTTCCCCCGGGACGTGTTCCGCCGCCTCGGGGATGACGGATTCCTCGCGCCCACCCTGCCCAGCGCGGTCGGCGGACTCGGTCTGGCCTACGGCGCGCAGGCCGCGATCCTCGAGGAGATCGCGCGGGCGAGCCCGGCGCTCGCGCTCAGCGTGGGGGCCCATTCCAATCTGTTCGCGGACAACGTCGCGCGGAACGGGTCCGAGGCGCAGCGGGCCGAGTTCCTCCCGGCGGTGGCGGCGGGGAAGGAGGTCGGGGCCCTCGCCCTGACCGAACCGAACGCCGGGTCGGACGCCGTCGCACTCCGGACCCGCGCGGAACGCCGCGGGGACCAGTATGTCCTGAACGGAACGAAGCAGTTCATCACGAACGGACCGATCGCCGACGTGCTCCTCGTGTACGCGAAGACGGCGCCGGAGCGGGGGGCGCATGGGATCTCGGCGTTCCTGGTACGACGGGAGGCGACCGGATTTTCCGTCTCCCGCAGCCTCGACAAGATGGGGATGCGGGGCTCGCCCACCGGCGAGCTCGCGTTCCAGGACGTCCGGGTGCCGGTCGCGCAGCGGGTCGGGGAGGAGAACGACGGCGTCCGGATCCTGATGAGCGGCCTCAACGTGGAGCGCGCGGTCCTCTCGGCGATCCCGGTAGGGATCATGGCGGAGTGCCTCGACCGGTCCGTCGCCTACGCCCGGGAGCGGGAGCAATTCGGCCACCGGATCGGCGAGTTCGAGCTCGTGCAGGCGAAGCTCGCGGAGATGTACACGCACCTGCGGGCCGCCCGACTGCTGATGTACGCGGCCCTCGAGGAGGTGCGCGGGGACCCCCGCAGCCTACGGGCGGCCGCCGCGGCCCTCACGTTCGCGAGCGAGGCCTCGACGCGCGTCGCGCTCGACGCGGTGCAGGTGCACGGCGGGTACGGGTACATGCGGGACCTCCCGCTCGAACGACTCGCCCGCGACGCGAAGCTGCTGGAAATCGGCGCCGGGACGTCCGAGATCCGACGGCTCATCGTCGCGCGCGAGCTGCTCGGGCCCGGGTTCGGCTGACCCGGCCGCGCGAGGCCCGCGGCCCGACGAGGGCCTAGGGAGTTCGGGGCTTCCGGAGCCCGAGCCCCTCTTCGATGTAGAGAGCGGCCTGCGTCGACGCCGACCGACGGTCGGCTTCGGCGGCGACTTTCAGCCGCCGCAAGATCGCGGGCTCGAGATAGACGGCCAGTCCAACACGTCGCTTCGCCTTGCTCTTCGGTGGTCGCGGCATCTGTTTTCGATCCT
>JASHVP010000005.1 GCA_030044475.1 Thermoplasmata archaeon
GCCGCTGACGGCACCCCGACGTTCGTCGCCGCCGAGCGGTACATCGGCCAGCGGGTGACGGCGGCCCTCGACCGGGTCGACCCCGCGACGATCGCGCGGGCGGTCGAGCTCCTGCAGAAGGCGGACCAGATCTTCGTCTACGGAGCGGGGCGCAGCGGCATCATCGGCCGGGCATTCGCCATGCGCCTCGTCCAGACCGGGCTGCGCGCCTACGTCATCGGCGAGAGCGTCACCCCGATCGTTCGGCGGGGGGACGCCGTCTTCATCCTCTCCGGGCTCGGGGAGAGCTACTCGTCGATCCAGACCGCGAACATCGTCCGTCGGGAGGGGGCGGAGCTGATCGTCCTCACCTCCCGGGCGACGTCGAAGATGGCGCACACGGCGACGCTCCTCCTCGCGGTCGAGTTCCCGGAGGAGCCCGCGCGGGCCCGCCTCGCCCCGCTCGGGACCCTGTTCGAGTCGGCGAGCCTGCGGCTCACCGACGCGCTCGTCGCGGAGCTGATGGCGGCCCGCGGAGAGTCCGAGGCGTCGATGCGCCGGCGCCACGCGATCATGGTCTGAGCGCGCGCGCGGCCGAAACCTTATGGGCCACGGGTCCTCCGGGCGCCGTGGCCCCGCCGAAGGAGTCGCCGGCGCACACGCTCCTCCCGGTCCCGTCGCGCTTCTTCGTGACGAGCGGTAAGGGGATCAACAAGACCAGCGAGCTCAACGCCTTCGACCTCGCGCTGCTCCAGGCCGGGATCGGCGAGCAGAACCTGGTCAGTGTCTCGTCCGTGCTCCCGATCGGGATCCGCCAGGTCGACCGGGTCGCGATCGCCCGGGGCGCGATCACCCACACCGTCCTCTCGCGCCACGGCGGCGGCGAGGGCGAGGTGATCAGCGCGGGGATCGCCTACGGCTTCCGGACCGATGGGCAGGGCGGGTACGTCGCGGAGGGCCACCTCCACGGGACCCAGAAGTCGCTCAAGGAGTTCCTGAAGTGGCGGATGGAGGAGATCGCGCACTTCCGGGGGGTCGACCTCCGCCGGATCCACTATCGGACGGAGGAGCTCTCGATCCCGATGGACCACTACGGCGTCTGCATCGCGGCGTGCGTCTTCCTGCCGTAGTCCGCCCGCCTACAGCAGTTTGCGGAACAGCAGCTTGTCCTCGAGGCGGCCCTCGATCGTCAGCTTGCGCGTCACGAGGGCCTTCATCGGCCCGACCTCCTTCGCGACGAGCGCGCGGAACGTGGCCGTGTCGGTGGCGATCGTGAGGTCCGCCCGGGCCGCGGGACCGGTGCGCAGATTCCCGAGCTTGCCGTGCGCGAGGTCGACGGCGTACGTGCCGCCGTCGGTCAGGTGGATCTGGATCGTCCGCTCGATCCCGTCGAGTTCCTCGCGCGTCGCGGGATTGCGGTCCGCGTGACGGTTGAACCGCTCCACGATCGACGCGAGCGTTTCCTCAATCGTCACCCGCGAACGCCTCGAGGGTTCGAGCCGGACGGTCGGGGATAACCCTTTGCATCGTCGCCCACGATCGTCGCACCCAACGTGGCGCGGACGGGTCCTCCGCCAGGCGACGGCGGACGAACGCGACGGTCGTCGGGTCCGACGGGTACCCGCTCCCGACGTCGGTGGCGAGCCGTCGCGCGAGGCCGGCGACCCACCGGTCCCGCCGGACCTTCGCGACGATCGAGGCGGCCCCGACGATCGGCAGGTCCCGGTCGGCGTGATGCCGCGCCACGAGGCGGATCGACCCGCCCGTGTGTCGGGCGACCTCCTGCCCGAACCGGGCGGCGTTCGCGTCGCACGCGTCGAGGTACGCCACGGACGCGCCGGACCGGCGGACCAGACGGCCGAACGCCGCGGCCTCCAGCCGGTTCAAACCATGGCGTCGTACGGCCCGGTCGATCGTGGACGGGGGGAGGGACGCCGAGTCGGCCCGCCCGACGGCGAGGAGCGCCCGGTAGGCGCGCAGGCGGGCGTCCGGCGACAGGCGCTTCGAGTCTCGGGCTCCGGCGCCGACCAGCTCGTCGAGGCGGTCCTCCCGGACCGCGAACGCGCCGACGACCAGCGGTCCGACGAGCGAGCCCCGCCCGGCCTCGTCGACCCCCACCACGATCGGGGCCGACGCGCCGTCCATCGCACGCGGTCCATCCCCCGTTCGCATTAAGCGGACCCGGTCGCGAGGTCGGTGGGGTCGCTCGACGATCCCCCTCGTCCGAGTCCCGACCTGCCCCCTCCCTCCGGAGGGGGAGACCCCGGACCGGTCCGCTCGGACCGTTCTCCCGACCCCAGGGCCCGTCCTCGCCGAGGGCGTTCGCTGAAAAGGTCAAATACCGAACCCCGCTCGGACGCCGCTCTCGAGAGTCCATGGGGATCTGGCAGGGCCGTTCGCGACGCAAGCGCACCGGGGGTCGCCTCCGGCCGATCCGCAAGAAGCGTCGCTTCGAGATCGCCCGAGAGCTCCAGACGGCGACGATCGGTGCGGGGACCGTCAAGACGTATCGGGTCCGCGGCGCGAATCGGAAGCTGCGGATCCTGACCACTCAGACGATCAACGTGTTCGACCCCGCCACCAAGACGATGCAGCGGGCGAAGGTCGTGACCGTCCGCGAGAATCCGGCGAACCCGAACTACGTGCAGCGGAACATCATCACGAAGGGCGCGATCCTCGAGACCGACCTCGGCCTCGTCCGAGTCCGGTCCCGTCCCGGGCAGGACGGCGTGCTGAACGGGGTCCGCGTCGCGGCGCCCGCGTCGTGAGCCCGCGTCGGGGGCTCCCGTGCCCGACCACTTCTACGTCTATCCGAGCTACCTGAAGAAGGACCTCTCGCGCACCGCGGGCCGTCGGGTCCCCGCGGCGGAGGCGGTCGTCGAGCTGACCTCGGAGCAGGTCGTCGCGGCGGCCCGGCGGCTCGGCTACAAGGCCGAGGTCGAGGCCGAGAAGCAGTACCCGCGAGAGTCGTACGCCTACGCCGGTCGGGTGAAGGTGTCGAAGAAGCCGGGGGGGACGAAGACGAAGTTCCTCCGCGCCCTCGCGGCCGAGCTCCGCCGCTCGGCGCCGCTCCCGACGAGGAAGTGAATGGAGGAGCCGGGCACGGTCTACTTCACCGGGACCGCGGGCGCGGGAAAGACGTCGTTCGTCCGCGCGTACGCCGGATGGATGCGCAGCGCGGGATACGACGTCGCCGTGGTCAACCTCGACCCCGGCGCGGAGGGCGACGAGCTCGCGCCGGACGTCGACGTGCGCGAGTGGGTCCGGTTGAGCGAGATCGAGGACGAGTACGGCCTCGGCCCGAACGGGGCGCAGGTCGCCGCCGCGGACATGATCGCGCTCAAGATCTTCGAGGTCCGGCAGGCGGTGCAGGAGCTGAAGTCGGACTACGTCCTCGTCGATACCCCCGGGCAGGTCGAGTTGTTCGCCTTCCGGGAGGCGTCGAGGGCGATCGTCGACGCGCTCAGCGGCGACCGATCGATGATCGCGTTCCTCTTCGATCCGGCGCTGGCGCGGACGCCCGGCGGGTACGTCGCGCTCCTGATGCTGAGCTCCACCGTCGAGTTCCGCTTCCGCCTGCCGATGCTCCACCTGCTCGCGAAGTCGGACGTGCTGACCCCGGAGCAGGTCGCCGAGCTGCTCGCCTGGTCGGAGGAGTCCGGCCGGCTCCTCGAGGCCGTCACGCAGCTCACTCCCACGCCCGACATCCAGCTCTCCACCGAACTCTACCGGGCGCTCGAGAACCTCGGCCCGTCGACCGCCCTGCTCCCGACCTCCGCGAAGGAGGGCGTCGGGATCGAATCGTTCTACCAGGCGTGCCAGCGGGTCTTCACGGGCGGCGAGGACCTGGAGCCGTCCCACGCGCCGACCGAGGAGTGAACCGTCTATCCCTCGGTGAAGAAGAGGCCCATTCCCGCGGAGGCCGCCTCCTCCTCGTCCTTGAACCGACGGTAGAGGGCCTCGGCGTCGGCGGCGGGCAGCTTCTCCCCGAGCTTCCCGAGCAGTTCCTCCGCCCGGCGGACCGCGTCGGGCGACCCCTCGATGAGGACGTACGTCGCATCGGCCGGTCCCCCCAGGGCCACCGCGTCCCGGACCTTCTGGCTCTGCCGCGAGACCACGTCGTCCTTGAGCACCGCGTCCAGCTCGCCCCGCTTGCCGCTCGGAACGACCGCGATCGTCCACGCCATGCGACCCGCGGACCGTCCCCGGCTATTTGGGGGTTGTGCGCGGCGGGCGACCGCCAACCGAGATGAAGGGTGCGCGGCTTCCCTCCGGCGTGTACGCGAGCACGACCCAGAGCCCGGTCCTCCTCCTGGGGGCGGCCCATGTGGTCGACCTGTCGGTCCCGCTCCGCCGGGCGCTGGCCGAGCGCGTGCTCGACGGGGTCGCGCTCGAGCTCGACCCGGAGCGCGCCGCGGCGCTCCTTCCCGACGCCCGTCCGTCGTCCGGCGCCCGGACCGGCGCCCCGCTGTTCGCCCGCCTCTGGTCCCTCCTCCAGCGACGGCTCGGCGCGCAGATCGGCGGCGGCGAGGCCGGGGCGGAGATGCGCGTCGCCTTCGCCGTCGCGCGGGACCGCCAGCTGCCGGTGTTCCTGATCGACGACCCGATCCGGCAGACGCTGGTCCGGCTCGTCCAGACGATGCCGTTCAAGGAACGGGTCGCGCTCCTGGTCGGCGCGTTCGTCGGGCTGTTCGTCCCCGCGCGGGTCGTCGAGCGCGAGATGGACCGCTACACCGAGGCCCCGGAGGAGTTCTCGGCGCAGCTGCGCGAGGCGAGCCCGACCATCGCGCGGGTGCTACTGGACGAGCGGAACGAGCACATGGCCGACCGGCTCGCGGCCCTGCGGGGTCGCGGGTTCGGGCGGATCGCGGTCGTCGTCGGCGATGCCCACCTGCCCGGCCTCTCCGCGGCGCTGAGTCGCCGCGGGATCCCCGTCGAGGCGATCCCGTTCCGGCAGCTCCACCGGGCTACAGGACCGTCATCTGGCCCGACGTAGCGTCGGCGACGGCGCTCTCGAACGCCGCGGCGAGGGCCGCGACGTCGGGGGCCGTGTGCTCCTCGAGGCGACCGGCGTCCGCGAGCTCCGAGATCGCGGGGGCCACCGGCAGCTGGCCGAGGACGGGGATGCCGTACTCCGACGCCACCCGTCCCACGCGGCTCGCGCCGAACAGCTCGATCTTCGTCCCGCAGTGCGGGCAGCCGATCCAGGCCATGTTCTCGACGACGCCGAGCAGGGGGACGTGGAGGTCGCGGGCCATGTTCATCGCCTTCTTCAC
>JASHVP010000062.1 GCA_030044475.1 Thermoplasmata archaeon
CGTTCCTGGTCTTCGCGATCGTCGGCATCGCGATCGCCGCCACCGGCGCCGGGCTCGCCGTCAGCTGGTACCCGTACATCGTGCATTCGGAGAACGCGGCGACGTTCCTCGCCGACTCCGGCGCGACGCTCACGACGAACCAGGGGACGACGTACGTCTACCTGACCAGCTCCTCCGTCTCGTCGGGGCAGACGGTCGTCGTGCAGGACACCGTCGCCGCCGCGACGTACAATAGTTCGAGCGGCACGACCTCGCTCGTCTTCCAGTCGATCCAGAACCTGGGCGCCAACGTCTCCGCGGACGAGACGCCGGTCGCCGCCGCCCTCTTCGGCACGCTGCAGGGCGACGTCGGCTGGATCCACGCCGGGACGGCCGTGCTGATGACGTTCACGATCGTGAAGGTCCAGCTGCCGAACGGGCCGTACGGGGGCGGCACCTACCTCACGCTCGACGCCGCGGCCGACGCGACGTACAAGGCGATCACGCAGGGGCTGACCGGCGCCCAGGCGGTCGCGATCGCCCCCCAGTACGTGCAGCCGTACCCCTCGATCCAGTTCGACGGGCTGTTCTACTTCCTCATCGGGCTCGGCGTGGCGCTGTTCGCCATCGGCCGGCTCTGGGCGGACCGGATCGAGCGGTGGCTCCTGCGGGAGACGAAGGACCCGAAGCACCTCCCCGCGCTGTTCATGGCGTTCTTGGGCGTTCTCGGCGGCGTCTTCGTGCCGTTCTACCCGTGGCCGTTCGTCCTCGTCATCGCGGCCGCGGTCGGCTTCGTCGCCTTCAAGTTCCCGCAGCTCTCGCTCTTCCTGCTCGTCCTCTTGATGACGCCGGCGGTGGCGTACCAGTCGGGGGCGCTCGGGCTCGTCTTCCTGTTCGCGACGATCCCCGTGCTGTTCGCGTCGCTCCTCGACTGGCGGTTCGGCGCCGGGGTCTTCCTGACCCTGCTGCTCGCGCCGTTCGGGCTCTCGTTCGTCGGACCGATCTTCCTGGCCCTGATCTTCTCGCTCTACCTGGGCCTCGTCGTCGCGGTCGCCGGCGGCCTGCTGATCAGCCTGTTCGTGACGCTCGGGAACTTCCCCGTGTTCGGCTACCTGACGGGCCCGGGCGGGAACGGGACGGTCAGTCTCGTGACCGGCCACGCCGCGCCGCTCCTGCCGACGCTCCCGCTGCCGTACTCGTTCACGGCGAACGCCATCGGGTCGGCGTACTCCTCGCTGTTCAACCCGAACCTCTCGCAGCTCGCGTCGGGCGGCGGCGGGCTGGGCGCCCTCCCGATCCCGCTGGTCGAGATCGGCGTCTGGTGCCTCGCGACGTGGCTCGTGACGACGCTCACGAAGGACAAGGTCAGCCAGACGACCGACAACGTGCTGCGGTACTCCGCCGCCTCGGGCGCGCTGGTCGCCGCGGGGGCGTTCGGCGGCCTGATGGTGTTCGGCTACGACAGCTGGACCTCGGCGCTCGTCGTGCTGCTCGTCCCCGCGATGGTCACCGCCGTGATCGGCGCGCTGATCCTGAAGGACGCCTTCGAGGCGTACTTCACCTCCCGGCTCGGGGGCACCTCCGTCGGGACGCGGGTCGCCGAGATGAAGGGCCTCACGAAGGTCACCTTCGAGATGGTCGGCGGCCTCCACGACGTCAAGGCCGACATCAAGGAGTCGATGATCATCCCGCTGATGCGGCGGGACGTCACCACCCGCTTCAAGCTCGACCCGCCGAAGGGGATCCTCCTGTTCGGACCGCCCGGGTGCGGGAAGACGATGCTGATGAAGGCGCTCGCGACCGAGCTCGGGGTCGAGATGATCTCGATCAAGTGCTCGGACGTGATGTCGAAGTGGTACGGGGAGTCGGAGGGGAAGATCGCCGAGCTGCTGAAGACCGCCCGCGAGCGCGCGCCGTGCATCCTGTTCATGGACGAGATCGACGCGATCGCGAAGCGCCGCGACATGTACGCGGCGGACGACGTCACGCCCCGCCTGCTCTCGATCCTGCTCGCCGAGATGGACGGGATCGACAAGTCGGCCGGGGTCATCGTCGTCGGCTCGACCAACAAGCCGGACCTGATCGACCAGGCGATGCTCCGGCCGGGCCGCCTCGACAAGATCATCTACGTCCCCCCGCCCGACTTCACCGAGCGGCAGGAGATCCTCCACGTGCACCTCCTGGGCCGGCCGGTCCGCGGCGACATCGACCTCGCGGAGATCGCCCGCAAGACCGAGCGGTTCTCGGGGGCCGACCTGGCGAACCTCGTCCGGGAGGCGACGACCGTCGCGGTCCGCCGGCAGATGACCGGCGGCGGCCGGTCCGCCGTCTCGATGGACGACTTCCGCGCCGTCGTGCCGCGGATGAAGCCGTCGATCTCGCTGCGGATGATCGCCGACTACGAGACGATGAAGCTCGACTACGAGCGCAAGATGCACCAGACCCAGCGCTCGGAACGGAGGATCGTCGTCCGCTGGGAGGACGTCGGCGGCCTCGAGGACATCAAGGCGGCGATCCGGGAGTACGTCGAGCTGCCGCTCACCCGGCCGGAACTGATGGAGTCGTACCGGATCAAGACCGGGCGCGGCATCCTCCTGTTCGGCCCGCCGGGCTGTGGGAAGACCCATCTCATGCGGGCGGCCGCGAACGAGCTGAACGTCCCGATGCAGATCGTGAACGGCCCCGAGCTCGTGAGCGCGCTCGCCGGCCAGAGCGAGGCCGCGATCCGGGAGGTCCTCTACCGGGCCCGCGAGAACGCGCCGTCGATCATCTTCTTCGACGAGATCGACGCGCTCGCCAGCAAGGACTCGATGCGCACCCCCGAGGTGTCGCGCGCGGTGAGCCAGTTCCTGACGGAGATGGACGGCCTGCGCCCGAAGGACAAGGTGATCATCATCGCCACGACGAACCGACCGCAGACCCTCGACCCGGCGCTGCTCCGGCCCGGGCGGTTCGACAAGATCTTCTACGTCCCGCCCCCCGACCAGGCGGCGCGCGCCGACATCTTCCGCATCCACCTGCGGGGGGTGCCGGTCGACGGCTCCGTCGACTTCGACGACCTCGCGAAGCGGACCGCCGGCTACTCCGGGGCCGACATCGCGAGCCTCGTCGACGAGGCGAAGCTGATCGCGCTCCGGCAGCAGATCCTCAAGGAGGGCGGCCTCGCGGCGCCGCCCGGAGCCCCGCTCGCCGTCGACTCGATGGTCGGGATCCGGATGGCGGACCTGCTCGAGGCGCTGCAGAAGACGAAGTCGTCGATCACCGCGGAGACCCTGACCTGGGCCCAGGAGTTCATCCGGACGTACGGGACCCGCGGATAGGTCGATGGGGTCGGGAGGCCACGATGTTCCGCCGGACGTCGAGATCTGGCCCCCTCCCCCGCGCCGCCCCCCCCGGGAGGAGCGGGGCGTGCCGTCGACCAGCTGGCTCGGCGTCGCCGCCGTCGGCGGGCTCGTCTTCCTGGTCGGGGTCTGGACGCCGGTCTGGCGGGGCGTCGCCGACGGCCTCTACCTCGGCGACGCCGTCGCCGCGGCGGGGGGCGTCGGGTTCGTCGTCGGGCTCACGTACTGGGGCCGGGCCCGGGCGGCCGAGCGTCGCCCGCGGGGCCTCGCCGCCCTCCCCGGCGTCGAGCTGTACGACCCGCACGCTCCCCCGACCGGACCGACCGACGCCGAGCCCGAACCGGACCGGGACCGCGGCGCCGAGCGCGGCCCGTAACCCCGGGGCCCGAGGCGGCGGATGAACCGCCGCG
>JASHVP010000063.1 GCA_030044475.1 Thermoplasmata archaeon
GGTCGCCGGGGGAGTAGGCGATGGAAGGCTCCGCCCGACCCGTCCGGGCCGGGTTCCCGTTCCCGGCGACGGCCGCCGGCCCGGCCGTGCCGCGCGTCCCCTCGACCGCGGGCCTCGTCCAGGCGCTCCGCCTGCTCGGCATGCCGCCCCGCGAAGCGAGGATGTACCTCGCCCTCGTCCGAGCCCCCCTCGGCGCCCGGGAGGCGTCGGAGGTGGCCGGGCTCCACCGGGCGACCGGCTACCGCGTCCTCGTCCGCCTGATCGACCGCGGGATGGTCACCGGCAACGGCCGGACGCCCCAGGCGTTCGTGGCGATCGCCCCCCGACTGCTGTTCCAGCGGCTCGAGCTGAGCCACCGCGACGAGGCGGAGATCGCGGGCTGGATGTCCGAGGCGTTCGCCGGCTACGAGGACCCGCGCGGGGTCCCGCCGTCGACGTTCGGCCTCCCCGACGAGCGCCCGCGGTTCCTCTGCGGGGAGGGCCGCACCGCGCACCCGGCGCTCGCCGAGCTCGGCGAGGCGAAGAACTCGGTCGGGGTCGTCGTGCCCCCCCTGTCGACTCCCGTTCCCTATCGGCTCGCCCTGGCCCGAACGCTCGGCCGCCTGGCCCGGCAGGGCGTCCACGTCCGGCTCATCACGGACGCCACGCCCGGCGACTACCGATTCGCGCGCGGACTCCTGCGGGAGGCCGGCGAGACGCCCGGCACCCTCCAGGCGCGTCACTTCGGCCCGCTCGCGACCCACATGTACGTGCTCGACCGGCGCCGGGTCGTCCGACTGCCGGTCCTCGGCCCCTCGAACCGGAACGCCCCGGTCGGGCTGATCCTCGAGGACCTTCCGCGGGTCCGGGCCCAGGTCTCGCGGTTCGAGTCCCTCTGGTCGGAGGCGTCCGGGACCCTCCTGCCCCCGCGACGCACCCGCACCTTCGCGTGGCGGACCCACGCCGAGCGGTTCGACGCCGCCCGCCACCCCGTCCCGTACGGCGCCTGATCGACCCGGAGTGCGAGGGATTCGCCGCCATGGAAGGGGCCGGTCCCTCGCCCGAAATCGCGGTCCCGAGCCGGATCCGCGGCGCCCGACCGGTGGGCCTTATTAGCCAGTATTTCCATCGTTTCGGTGCACGAACCGCGTAGGGTATCGAAGAATGTCCGCAACTCTGGCCGCTTCGCGATCGAAGTCGATGTACTTCCCGGTGGAGATCCCGCAGGTCGCGCGGCCGCGCCAGTCCGGCATCACCTCGGTCCTCGACCGGCTCGCGCCGATCGACCACGCGCAGATCGACTACCTCGCCCCGTACATCGACATCGTGAAGATCGGCTGGGGGCTCCCGCTGCTGCTGCGCCGCGCCAAGGTCAAGGAGCGGGTCCAGCAGTACCAGGCGGCCGGCATCGAGGTCTCGACCGGCGGCACGATCCTGGAGTACGCCGGCGTCCACGACCGGGTCCCGCAGTTCCTCGACGAGGCCCGCGAGCTCGGCTTCGACATCGTCGAGATCTCGAGCGGCATCATCGAGCTGTCCGCGACCCAGATCGAGCGGCTCGCGGCCCAGATCGAGAAGCGGAACCTCGAGTACACCATCGAGGTCGGGAAGAAGGACCCGCAGCACCAGCTCTCCCTCAAGGAGACGATCGCCCAGATCGGCCACGCCCGGTCGCTCCACCCCCGGCGGGTCATCCTGGAGAGCCGGGAGTCCGGCCGCGGCGTCGGGATCTACGACTCCGACGGCGCGATCAAGTGGGACTGGGTGCGCTCGATCCTCGCGGAGCATCCGCGCGAGGAGCTGATCTTCGAGGCGCCGCTCGAGTTCCAGCAGGTCCAGCTGCTCCGGGAGCTCGGGGTCGACGTCAACCTCGGCAACGTCGCGTTCGCCTCCGTGGCGCCGCTCGCGAGCGAGCGCCTGGGGCTGCGGGGCGAGACGTTCGGGGCGATCCGGCACGCGAAGGCCGTCAAGGGGCCGCCGGCGGCGAAGTTCCTCTACTTTCTGCTCGAGACGTACCGCGCGCTCGACCAATCGCAGCTGGCGCAGATGTCCCGTCTGCCGCGGCGGACCGTCCAGAGCGCCCTCGAGTCCCTGCGCCAGCAGGGGCTCGTCCAGGAATCCATCTCCCTGCACGACTCCCGACGGCGGGAGTACCGCCTGTCGTGAGTCGGGCGGCGGCCGGCCCCCTCCGGCCGCAAGGGGAGAAGTAGGGCGGAACGGATACCGGGTCGATGGGGGGGTCCTCCGCGGAGGGCCCCCGCGTCGGCGTCGTCACGGGGGCCACCTCGGGGATCGGCCGCGAGGTCGCCCGCGGACTCGCCGCACGCGGGTGGCGGACGGTCGTCGTCGGTCGAGGGCCGGGCCGCGCGGCGGCGGTCGCCGCCGAGATCGCGCGGGAGACGGGGTCGTCGGGGGTGGAGTCGATCGCGGTGACGGACCTCGCCCTCCGCGCCGAGGTGCGAACGCTCGCCGCGGCCCTTCGCGAGAGGTACCCTCGGATCCCGCTGCTCGTCCACAACGCCGGAGGGGTCTTCGCGCGGCGGCAGACGACCTCGGAGGGTCTCGAGCGGACGTTCGCTCTGAACGTGTTGACCCCGTTCCTGCTGACCGACCTCCTGGCGGACGCGCTTCGGGCCGGTGCGCCGGCGCGGGTCGTCATGGTCTCCTCGGCCGCCCACCAGGGGGCCCACGTTCCGTGGGACGACCTGCAGTCGGCGCACGGGTACTCGGGATTCCGGGTCTACGGCCGGTCGAAGCTCGAGCTGATCCTGCTGACCCGGGAGCTCGCCGACCGGTTCCGCGGGTCCGGCGTGACCGTGAACGCGGTCCATCCCGGGTTCGTGGCCTCCGGGTTCGCGCAGAACAACCGGGGCGGGCTCGCCGCGGCCGTGCGGGTGTTCGGCTTCCTGGGCGGGCGGTCGCCCCGTTCGGGGGCGGAACCGATCCTTCGGCTGGCGACGGAGCCTTCGCTCGCGTCCGTTACGGGCGAGTACTTCGCGCGCGATCGACCTCGCCCCGGGTCGGAGGCGTCCCGCGACCGGGCCGCGAGCGGACGGCTGCTCGCGGCCGTGGCGGAGCTCGCCGCGCGCGGAACGGCTACCTGAGCCGCGGGGCCCGCCGCGCGACGTCGGCCGCTCCGACCATCGGGGCGCTCGGGCCCAGACTCGACGGAACGACCCGAACCCCGGCCGCCGGAGGCTGGCACCGGGAACCGACCGCCGACGCGATCGCGGGAACGAATTCGGGCATCCCCGCGACGAGGCCTCCGCCGACCGCGAGCAGGCTCGGGTTGAACGCGTTCACGATGCCGACCGCCCCGTCGGCGAGGATCCGCACGGTCTCCCGGACGATCTCGGTCGCCAGCCGATCGCCGGCTCGATACCCGGCGAAGACGGTCTCCGCGGTGATGCTCGCCCGGTCCCCGGCGAGGTCGGACAGCCCGGACCCTCCCGGCGGGTCGGAGGCCGCCGCTTCTCGCGCCCGCTCCGCGATCGCCCAACCGCCGACGTACGCCTCGAGGCATCCGACGTTCGGACAGTGGCAGCGACGACCCCCGGCCACGACGGTGAGGTGACCGACCTCTCCCAGGGCGTGGCTCCCGCCCTCCAGAAGGCGTCCTCCCACGACGGCCGACCCCCCGACCCCGGTTCCGAGCGACAGGTAGAACAGGTCGTCCACGCCGACGCCGGCGCCGAACCGCCATTCGGCGGCCGTGGCCGCCCGCGCGTCGTTGACGACCGTCACGGGGCCCCCCAGCTCGTCCGCGAGCTGCCGTGCGAGCGGGACGTCCCGCCAGCCGAGGTTCGGGGCGTGGACGACGGTTCCCGATCGGGGGTCGACCTGCGCTGCGACCGCGATGCCGATCGCCGCGGGACGCCGGGGCCCGTCGGCCAGGCACTCCCGAGCCGATCGGACCACCACCTCGAGAACGGCGTCCGGTCCGTCGTTGCCGTGGACCCGGCGGGTCCCGTGGCGGACGACCCGCCCGTCCGCGGCGACGAGGCCGCTCACCACCTTCGTCGCGCCCAGGTCGATCCCGAGCGCGACGGACCCCGACCTACTCCTCGGAGACCGCGCCCTGGCTCTCGGACTCGGCATACTTGTGGACGACGTCGACGAACGTCGAGTGCGACCACGTGAGCGGGATCGCGCTCTTGGCCTCTCCCGTGGCCCGGTCGTGCTGCTCGGCGAGGAGCCCCGTCGAGAGGGCGTGCGACGCGACCCACTCGATCAGCTCCCGGCACCGGGTCCGGTCCCCCAGGCGCAGCCGAGCCTCGGCGAGCCACAGGGTGCAGATGACCCACGGGTTCTCGTGCCCGTAGTACTCGTCGCCCTCGTACCGGGCCAGGCCCCCGACCCCGGGCGCCCAGAGCCGGGCCTCGATCCCGTCGACGACGGTCGCGGTCCTCGGGTCGTCCCACGCCAGCAACCCGAGCTTGAGCGCCAGCAGCACCGAGGCGTCGACCTTCTCGTCCCTCGGGG
>JASHVP010000064.1 GCA_030044475.1 Thermoplasmata archaeon
CTGGTTGAACCGGCCGATCGCCGAGTTCTATCTGTTCGGCGCGACCCAGTTTGGGTCTGGTCAGGGCGGCGGGGATCAAGTCAATTTCTTCACTTGCGGCACCTTCGGCGGGGTTGGCCTGACCCCGGGACTCGCCATCTACGGCGGACCGAGTGGCTATACCCCTCCCGGTTCCTTTGAAACCTGGAACTATACACTCGGCTGTACCCCGACTAGCAACAACCTGACCGCGATTCCGATGCAGCTGCGGTTCTCGAGCGTCACTGTCGCAACCGCCAACTCAACGAGCTCGATTCGGAGCGAGTTCACACTCTACAACACCGGCCCTCTACCGCTCCACGGGCCCGGGTACGATGACCGTGGGATTACGAGTTGGATGCTCAACCTGAACCTCACCGGCGCCGGAAATCGGTCGTTACCCCTCGCTGGCTCGGAGTGCGCCAGCTGGGTTCCGACCTTGAGCGACTGTGCCGCGAATGCATCCGGGTGGTACGCGGTTTTATTGGCCCCCGACGGGACTTGGGACGGGAGTTACGGGGCCTCCTCGGGAGGGAGCAGTTGGAGCGATCCGGTCCTGCCGATTGCGAACAATGAGACCCTCGCGGTGATCGTTCCGTCGAGCTGGAATGTGACCGGGGATTCGCTGGATGTAACCTCGACGACCGCCCAACTCCCGCTCAACGGAACGCTGGCGTATTCGTAGCCAGCCCCGAGCCGAAGTCACCCCTTCGTCTCGAGACGCGGTGTACGGGGCGTGAATCCCGATTCCGGCAAACGGGGCTTTGAGTCGGTGAGTCCATTCCCCCGGACGGTACGGGCGTCCCCACGTCCTCCGGCGGTAAAGATACCCGATCCACTCGAAAATCGGGGTAGCCCCGAGCGGATTCGAACCGCTGTCGCCGGCTCCAAAGGCCAGCATGCTTGGCCACTACACCACGGGGCTGCTCCGAGGAGCAGGGTCGGAGGTTAAAGACTCCCGGACGGGGCGAACGGGAGGATCAGGTCGCGGACGATCGATCCGGCGCGGGGGGGAGAGACCGGGTCGTCGGGAGAATTCCCCGCGTCTCGAAGTATCGGAGAAATCCCTGCGCCGCGATGTCGTAGCCGGAAACGAGGAGCGCGCGGTCGGTCGGCTCCGCGGTCGCTCGGGTCGACTCGTCGTACTCTCGGAGTCGACGGGCGACGTACTCGACCGACGAGGACTCCCGAGCCGCGCCCAAGGCGACATCGTGCCAGGCCGTGACCGCGGCGCGGTACGCTCGCAAGCCGGCGGGACCATCGGGCGTCGGTCCGAAGTGACTGAGAAGGACGAACCGAGGGTTCGTCCGCGCCATCGCCTCCAGGCTCGCGAACAATTGGTCCAGGTCGAGGTCGGGCGGGGGCACCGCGGGCCGGACGTGCGACGAGCCCTCCAACCGGACTCCGGCCCCGTCGCCGGCGAAGACGCCGCGGAGCCCGGAGTCGTGGAACGCGAGGTGGTGCTTCGCGTGCCCCGGCGTCGCGATCACCTCCAGCTCCCCCCCGGTGAGCGGGAACCGCTCCCCGCCCCGAAGGGGGTGGATTCGCGGGACGGGGACCGGTACGATCGGTCCCCAGAGAGGGTCCGCGGCCGCCCCCCACGTCCGCCTCGCGCTGGCCACGAGTCGGGTCGGATCGACCAGGTGCGGGACGCCGAGGACGTGCGCGTAGAACTCGGCCCGCGGGAGGTCCTCGACTACGGACCCCATCCCGCCGGCGTGGTCGAGGTGGATGTGCGTCACGAAAACGCGACGGACCTCCGACGGAGCGACGCCCGCCGCCGCGAGCCCCTGGAGCAACGTCGACCGACAGCTGGCCGGGCCGGTCTCGAGGAGCGACCAGCCCCCCTCGTGCGGGAGGAGGTAGGCGGCCACGAGGCCCTCCGAGTCGCGGAAGTCGAGGTCGATCAACAGGCGGCCGGAGCCGAGGTCGAGGACCCGGGGCACTCCCATCGGTCCGCCCTCACCAGGCGAGGAACGGGCTCTGGAAGACGAAATAGGCGAGCAGGCAGATGACGGTGAAGGCGCCGCTGAGGACGATCGCGTCGAGCCAGAGGGCCGAGTCCCACCGGCGCACCTTCGCCCCGTCGAGCGGACCAAAGGGGAGCAGGTTGAACGTTCCGAACCAGGTATTGATGAACGCGAGGAACAGCAGCCAGATGTACAGGGTCGAGCCGCCGAGGAAGAGTCCGATCGCGCCGACGTAGAACAGGGCGGCGAACCCAAAGTTCGTGAGCGGCCCGGCGAGGCTGGTGATCCCCCAGTTGCGCACGTCGTACGGTCCGATCCCGCCGACGACGGTCGCCCCCGGGGCGGCCCAGAGGAAGCCGATGAACGCGGAGATGAAGGAGATCACGAGCCCCATCGGGGACATGCGGAATTCGGCCCAGAAGCCGCGTCGTTGCGCCGTGATCTTGTGGGCCATCTCGTGCGCCACAAAGCCCGTGAAGGCGGCCGTCATCGCAATCGGAATCCAGAGAAGGTGCGCGGGGGACAGGAGAGTGGAGGCCGAGCCCCCGGCCAGGACCGTGACTCCGCTGTAGAGGATGAGCAGGTCGAACGTCAGGACGACGTACGCGATGACGATGTCCCGGAGCTCGGTGCGGGAGGTGGTGAGTCGGGGGCGCGGCGGGTTCGTCCACGCGTATGTGTAGGTCGCCGGTTGTGGCCCCATCATGCGGCGACCCCCGAACTCGTCGCGGACCAGACGCGGACCGGCATCGGCGGCGTCCGGATCGTTCCGGTCAGCAAGTTGTGTAGGAGGTCGACGCCGTCGGCCAGACGAGGGCCGGGCCGACTGAAGTACGCCTCGTCCGCGATGAGGGGGGCCTGGCGCCCGACGCCCGCGATCCGGCGAGCGAGACCCGGATCGGAAAGCTCGCTCCACGTCCGAGTCACGGAGAAGCTGCACGGACTGAGCACGAGCCAGTCCGGAGGATCGCCGCGCAGCGAGTCCCACGAGGTTCGGACGCCGGTCTCGCCCGGGGCCGGTCCGACGTACCGCGCGCCAGCGGCGGCGACCATCTCGGGTACCCACAGGCCGGCCAGGATCGGCGGATCGAGCCACTCCACGACCGCGACGCGGGGGCAGGACTCGGTCCCGCGCCTCGCCGAGCGCTCCCGAAGCGCGTGGGAGACCCGGTCCCCGGCGTCCCGGTCGCCGAGCGCCGCCGCGATCGCGTCGATCGAGCCCCAGACCTCGCGGAGCGTCCGGGGGGTGAGGGAAACGACGGTCGGTCGGATCCCGGCCCGCTCGCAGGCGACCGCCACTTCGTCGTCCGTGACTGAACAGACGCCGCACAAGTCCTGGGTCAGGATCAAGTCCGGGGCGAGTTGACGCAGCCTTGGGACATCGAGTTCGTACAAGCTCTCCCCCGTCGATCGGACCGAGCGAACCCGCGCGTCGATCACGCGCGAAGGCTCGTCGGCGTCGAGGCTCCGGGGCCGCATGACCACAGGGAGCCGGGTGGCCTCGGACGGGTAGTCGCATTCGGCGCTCCTCCCGACGAGGTCGGCTCCGTGGCCCAAGGCGAAGACGATCTCCGTCGCGCTCGGCAGAACGGAGACGACTCGCACCGGCGCACCCCGGGAAAACGAGTCGGGGGGGGCCTACTTACGTTTGCGGTTCGGCGCCCGCCTCGAGGGGTGGGAGCGACGTCCCGGCGGGGTACGAGAGCGGGTCGCGGGCCGTCGGGCCGCCGTCGGTGTCGGGCTCGCGGGGGCCCGGAGCCGACGCGGCGTGGCGGCGGCGGAACCCGTCGGCGGGGGCGAGATCGACGGCACCGCCGCCGGAGCCGCGGGGGCGGGGAGTCCCAGATGGCGACAGAGCGCCGCCTCCCGCTCGAACGTGAGACCGAGCCGACGGGCCTCCTCCCGCTCCTCCTCCCCGAGGGCGGGCTGGCCGGTCCGCTGGAGAGCGACCGCGTGGAGGAACCGCAGCTGGGGTTCCTCGGGCGTCCGGGTCAGCATCGCCTCGAGCTCGACCCGCGCGCTCGGCCAGTCGCCGAGCTCGACCAGCGCGGCGACCAGGTGGGCTCGGACCTCCGTCCGGGCCTCGTCCTCCTGCAGGAGGGAGCGGTACATCTCGACCTCCTTCTGCGGCTGGGAGCGGGCCCCCAGGACGGCCGCCTTCCCGAGACGCGCCTCGACATCCTCGGGTCGCACGGCGAGGATCTCGTCGAACTGCCGGTCCGCCTCGTCGACGAGCCGGAGCGCGAGGAGCGACTGGGCGATCCCGACGCGCGCCGGGAGGAAGCCGGGCTTCATCGCGGCTCCCTGACGGTAGAAGCGCAGGGAGAGCGCGGGAACCCCCCAGTCCAGCCAGGTTCGGGCGCGCCGCATCACCTCGTCGAGCTGCTGCGCGGAGGGGAGCAATCGACGGGCCTCGCGCGGCGCGGCCCGGGGTGAGTCCCCGAGGAGCGCCCCCAGTCCGAGCTGACGCCCGAGTTCCGCGAACCGGGGCCCTTCGACCAACGTCCCGGATCGCCGCACGACCTCGGCCGAGATGGCGAGGGGGAGGTGGCCGGGGGTCAGGACGACGACGTGGACCGGCGCGACTCCTCCGTCGTCGAACAGGCGGCGGATCGTCTCCAACGAGACCCGGGCCGGGTCCTCGAGAAAGGCGTAGAGGAATCGGTCCTCGGTCCGGAGGACGACCCCTTCTTCGATCGGCTTCACCGCGTCCATCCGCTGCCCCATCGCCTCGATGAGCGCGCCGGAGAGCTGGACGAACGCCGAGGTCGCCATCGAGGGTCGCAAGCCCCGGTGCGTTAAATACGATGGTCGTCCAGATGCAACCGCCGTGAATCTCGCGGACTTGTATCGGTACGTCCCCGCGATCGAGCGCGAGATCCGTCGGTCGTACCGGACCGAGCGCCGAACCGCGCCACGAACCGTACTCTCGTATCTCGACGCGAACGAGGAGTTCACCCTACGGGGCGGGAAGCGGTTCCGCGCCCTCCTCGTCCTCGCCGGGTACCAACTGGCCGCCGGGCGGGACCCCCGGCCCGCCCTGCCGGCGGCCGCGGGCCTCGAGCACTTCCAGAGCTGGATGCTGGTCCACGACGACATCATCGACCACGCGGAGGCTCGCCGAGGCGGCCCGACGTTGCACCGGTCCATGGCCGGTCGGCACCGGGCGGAGCGTCGGGACGGATCGGCGGACGACTACGGGATCGGGATCGGGATCACGCTGGGGGACCTCGAGGAGCCGTTCACGGTCGCGTCGCTCCTCTCGGTCCGGGCGCCGGCGGCTGCGCGCCTGTCCGCCCTCGACGAGTACGTCCGGATGACTCGGCTCACCGCGTACGGGCAACTGCTGGACATCCGCAACGGAACCATCCCTCCCGGCGACGTGCGCGAGGCCGATGTCCTCACGGTCCATCGACTGAAGTCGGCGATCTACACGGTCGTCTCGCCGCTCCTCATCGGAAGCTTGCTGGCCGGACGCGCCCGACGCACTCTCGTCGACCTCGAGGAGATCGCGACCGACCTCGGGGTCGCCTTTCAGCTGCGCGACGACGTCCTGGGGGCGGGCTTCGACGCCGACGAGTCGGGCAAGAGTTCGAACGACCTGGTCGAGGGGAAGCGCACGCTGCTGGTCGTTCGGGCCTGGGCCGGCGGGAGCGAGGCGGATCGCGCGCGGCTCGGCCGGGTCCTCGGCAACGCCCAGGCCGCGCCCGAGGACGTCGAGCGGGCGCGCGAGGCGATCCGGTCGACCGGCAGCCTCGCCTACTCCGAACGACGGATCGCGGAGCTCACCGATCGGGCGATGGGGCGGTTGGGTCGGAGCCGCTCGATCCCGGCGCGCGGGAAGCCCCTCGTCCGCGAGATCGGCGACCGGCTGGTCCGCCGGCGGTCCTGACCCGGCGCTACGACTCGCTCTCGGCCCCGGCGGTCGGGGAGACGCCCGCGGCCTGGAGCTGCTGGGAGAGGTCCTGCTGCATCGCCGTGTACCGCTCCTTGAGGTGATTCTCCTGCCGCTCGACGGCCTTGACCCGCACCTCGAGGGTCTCCTTCTCCTCCGTCAGGAGGTCTTGGACCTCCTTCCGGTTCTTGGCCTTCAGCAGCAGCCCTCCGATCGGGCGGTAGAGCACCGCGTCCTCGGGCACCGTCGCCAACTCGTCGAGCGTGTGGCTGACCTCGCGGAGCTTGAGGTCGAGTTGCAGGTGCTGCTGCTGGATCGTACCGAGCTCCTGCTGGAGCCGCTGGAACTGCTTCAGGTCGTTCTGCAGCTTCGCCGGAAGCGCCACGGTGCGTCCCACCGGGATGCGAAGATAAGCACTTCGGCTACGGGCTCGGCCGTCGGGGATCGGGCCGCGGCCCGGCGGCGGACCGCACCGCGGCGAGCGACAGGTCGAGCCAGCCGAGGTACGTGTTCAGCGCCGCCCGCATCGCCCCGACGTCCCGCGCGGAGATCCGGAGTCCGACGGTTCCCGGAGGTCCGACCTCGAGCTCCGCCCGCGCCCGGGGAACCTCCCGTGCGGCCTCGGGTCCGAGCGCCCGCCCGATCCAGCCCGCGACCTCCGGATCCGAGGTCCGGAGGACGAGCGTGGCGGTCCAGGTCGCCCCGCCCTCGGTCATGGGCGCAACGCCCGATCGAGAGCGGCCAGGACGTGGTCGGTCTTCGCGGCGGCGGCCGCGACATAGCTCCTGGGGTCGAGCAACGCGTCGACCTCGTCGGGCGGGATGAGGCGGGTGACGCGCGGGTCGGCGCGGGCCCGCTCCGCCAGCACCGCCTCGCCTCCCCCCCCTCGCGAAAGGGTCCGCAGGAGCTCGTGCGCCTCGCCGCGGGCGAGTCCCCGTGACGTCAGTACGAGCATCAAGTTCTCCGTCATCGCGGCGCCCCCGGTCCGCGCGAGCTCCTCCGTCATTCGGCTCGCGTCCACCCGGAGCCCGGCGAAGACCTCGCGGAGCTTCGTGAGGAGGTCGTCGGTCAGGACGACGGCGTGCGGGATCACGATCCGCTCGTTCGCGGAGTTCGCGAGGTCGCGCTCGTGCCACTGGACCATGTTCTCCAGGGGCGGGAGCGCGAAGGCGCGCACGAGCCGCGCGAGGCTCGTCACGTTCTCCGAGACGATCGGGTTGCGCTTCTGCGCCATCGTGGAGCTTCCGACCTGCCGCTCCTCGTCGAACGGCTCCGCGACCTCGGAGAGTTCCGTGCGCTGCAGGTTGCGCACTTCGGTCGACAGGCGCTCCGCGGTCGCGGCCACGAGCGCGAGGAAGTTCGCGAACTCGGCGAGCCGATCCCGGCCCACGAGCTGCGACGGCGCCTCATCGGGGCGGAGGTGCAGCCTCGCCATGACCTTCTCCTCCAGGGTCCGCGCGTGGAGGCCGAATCCGGCCCCGGTCCCGACCGCCCCGGCCATCTTACCGACCAGGAGGCGGGGCGTGAGCTCGGAGAGCCGCGTCCGGTGGCGCACGACCTCGGCCGCCATGCCGGCGACCTTGTAGCCGAACGTGGTCGGAACGCCGTGCTGGCCGTGGGTCCGCCCGACCTCGGCGGTCGACCGGTGCTTCCGGGCGAGGTCGACCAGGACCCGGGCCAGGTCGGTGAGGTCGTCGCGCAGGACAGCGACGACCGCCTGGAACTCGAGCGCTTGGGCGGTCTCCGTGATGTCCGCGCTCGTGGCCCCGTAGTGGACCCAGCGGCCCGCCGGCCCGGCCGCTTCCGCGAGGGCCCGGGTGATTGCCATCACGTCGTGTCGGGTCGACCGTTCGATCTCCTCGACACGCTCGACCGTGACGCGGGTCGTCGTCGCAGCGGCGTCGATCGCCGCCGCGTCGTCCTTCGGAACGATCCCGAGCTCCGCCTGCACGCTCGCCAAGGCGGCCTCGACGGCGAGCGCGCGCCCGAGCCGGGCCTCGCGCGAGAAGAGGTCGCGCACGGGCGCGCGCCCGTATCGAAAGTCGAGGGGACAGATCAGCGAGCCGGTGTCGCTCGTCACGGCGGGGAACCCGGGGCGACGTATATATCCGTGCGGACGCGCCGGTCCCGGAGCGGACTCCCCCGGCCTCACCCTCGCCCGGGAGCGGGCTGGGCACGTCGTGCGAGCAGGCGGTCGACCCCGCTCGAGTACTGCAGGGCCGCCTTCGGCCGGCCGGCGATCGACGCCGGGAGCCCGCGGTGCCGGGCCCAGTCCCGGAGGGCGGCCTTCGGAAGACGAGCCTGCAATCGGACCCCGTCGGGCAGGCCGTGCACGGCCCGGACGAACTCCGGGTCGAGGTACGGAGCGACAATCTCCCGCCCGAGGGCCGCAGCGATCGCGAGCGTGCGCGGCCAGTCCCGGTCCCGCAGACGTGCCAGATCGTCCGCGGCCCTCCGGAGCGAAGTCTCCGCCGGAAGCCCTCGAAAGTGCGCGTACCCGAGGAACAGTTCGTCGGCCCCCTGTCCGCAGACGAGCCGTCCGGGGGGCGCGGCATCGAACCCGATGGCCAAGGACGTGAGCACCGAAACCTCGGTGGGTCGCCCGGAGAGGAGTGCCGGGGGAAGACGGTCCCGGACCCGGGTGAGGTCGGACGGCCCGATCGCGGCCCCGACCCACGGCAGACCGATCTCGGAAGCGGCCGCCTCGGCGACGCGGAGCTGCGCGCCCCCCGGCCGCCCGATGGTGAAGAGGCGGACACCGGGCCGGCGGTGGAGCTCCCAGGCCAGGAGCCCGGAGTCGACGCCCCCGGAGAAGAGGACGACCAGCGGGTCCGAGCCTCGGCGGAGCGCGGCGACGACCGGATCCCAGGCGAGGTCGAGCGGGCCCCAGTCCGACGATGGCTCGAGTGGGGATGCCACGACGGGTCCCCTCAGTCGTCGCAGCGATTGAAACCTTATCCCGACGAGGGGCTCCCCGAACGGGGGCGGCGTCGACGGAGGGGGCGAGCCGGCGGCGACAACGAGCGTTGTTCGTCGACCGGGACGGGACGTTGAACCCGGACCTCCACTACCTCAAGGATCCGGATCGGTTGGAGGTGTTCCGCGGGGTCGGCGAGGCCCTCTCGCTGGCCCGGGAGCACGGGTACCGCGTCATCTGCGTGACCAATCAGTCCGGCGTCGACCGCGGTTTCTACGCCGCGGAGGATGTGGAGCGGGTGCACGCCCGACTGAACCAATTGCTCCGGCCGCATCGAGCCGCCGTCGACGCGTTCTACTACTGCCCCCACGCGCCGGAGCGAGGGTGCCGGTGTCGAAAACCGGGGACGCTGCTGTTCGAGCGCGCCCGAGACGACTGGTCGATCGACTTCGAGCGGAGTGCCATCGTGGGGGACCGCTCGCTCGACATCGAGGCCGGGTCCGCCCTGGGTCTCGTCACCGCGCTCGCCCTCGGGGACCGCCCCCGCGAGGACGCCGACCGCGAGGTCGCCGCCAGCGGGGTCCGGCCGACCATCGTCACCGCGACGTTCCGGGGCGCGGT
>JASHVP010000065.1 GCA_030044475.1 Thermoplasmata archaeon
CGCGGTGCACTGGACGATGGTCGCCGTCCTGCTCGGGGCCGTGGCCCTGGCGATCTGGCCCCTCGCCGGACTGTTCTCGACGGCGATCCACGAGGGAGGGACCGCGGTCGTCCGTCCGTCGTTCTACACCTCGGAGCCGCCTCCGGAGTGCATCAAGGTGAATTGCACGCTGGGCGGGATCGGTCCCGAGATCCAGGGGACGTTGATCCTTCTCGCGCTCGCCTCCGCGATCGCCATCCCCATCGGCCTCCTGACCGCGATCTACCTGAGCGAGTACGGGAGAGGGCGGTTCGCCCGGACGCTCGCGCTGCTGGTCGACGTCATGGCCGGGATCCCGTCGATCCTGCTCGGCGTCTTCGTCTTCGCGTTGTTCCTGCGCTACGACCGATTCGACGCGCAGAGCGCGCTCGCGGGGGCGGCCGCCCTCGCGCTGCTCATGCTCCCGATCGTCACCCGAGCGACCGAGATCGCGCTGCGCAGCGTCCCGGTCGCGGTCCGCGAGTCGGGGCTCGCCCTCGGGTTCCCCCGCCATCGGGTGACGTTGCGGCTCGTCCTCGGGAACTGCCGGGGCGCCATCGTCACCGGGAACCTCCTGGCCCTGAGCCGGGCGGGCGGCGAGACCGCGGCGCTGGTGCTGACCGCCGGAACGAGCACCTTCTGGTTCACGAACCTCCACGAGCCGATCGCCGCCCTCGGGCCGTTCATCTACGACTCGCTCACGATCACGAGCGGGCCGAACTGGACGACCGACGCCTGGGGGGCGGCGCTCGTGCTCCTGCTTATCATGCTCGGGGTGAGTCTTGCCGCCCGGCTCGCCCTCCGTGGGGAGGCGACCGGGTCGGTGTGACACCGTGGCCTCGAAGCTGGTCGTCGCGGACCTGAGCGCCTGGTACGGCGCCCAGCAGGTCCTCTACGAGATCTCGTTGGAGATCCCGGACCGGGCCGCGACCGCGATCATCGGGCCGTCGGGATGCGGGAAGTCGACGTTCCTGCGGTGCCTCAACCGGCTCCACGAGGAGTCGCGCGGCGCCCGCGTCGCCGGCTCGATCCGGTTGGACGGGGAGGACGTCGGCGCGCTCGACCCGGTCTCGGTCCGCTGTCGGGTCGGGATGGTGTTCCAGAAGCCGACGCCGTTCCCGAACCTCTCGATCTTCGAGAACGTCGCGGCCGGCCTCCGCCTGCTCGGCGTCCGGCGGCGCCAGGAGCTCGACGAGGGGGTCGTCGACGCCCTCGTGCACGCCGGCCTCTGGGAGGAGGTCCAGGACCACCTGGACGAGCCCGGGACCAGCCTGTCGGGCGGCCAGCAGCAGCGCCTCTGCATCGCCCGGGCCCTCGCCGTGCACCCCGAGGTGATCCTCCTCGACGAACCGTGCTCGGCGCTCGACCCGATCGCGACCGGCAAGGTCGAGGCGCTGCTCGCGAAGCTCCGGCGCGAGTACACGGTCGTGATCGTGACCCACAACCTCGCCCAGGCGACCCGGGTCTCCGACTTCACGGCGTTCTTCTACCTGGGGAAGCTCGTGGAGGTCGGCCCAACCCCGAAGGTGTTCTCGACCCCGACCGAGAAGCTGACCGAAAACTACGTCAACGGGCGGTTCGGCTAGCGGCCGGGGCGGCGAGCATCTCCTCGAGCAGGCCGACCGGCGGCGCGCCGAACCCGAGCACGGCGTCGTGGAACGCGCGCAGGTGGCCCGCGAACGGGCCCGCGAGCAGCCTCCCCCGGGCGCGGAGGATCGCCAGCTTTCCGAGCGTGTAGCAGAAGTACCCCGGGTCGAACGTCCCGCGGACCGCCTCCCGGACCGCCGTGACCGGGTCGGCGTGCGCCTGGGTGCGGAACAGCTCCGTCGCCTGCGCGACGGTCATCCCACGGGTATGGAGCCCGATCGCGGCGAGCAGGCGGCAGTCCCGGAGCAGCGCGTCGTGGAGCTGCTCGGCCTCGGCGGACGGGCTCCCGGCCCCCAGGCCCGCCTCGATGGCGAGCTGCTCGGTGTAGTGCGCCCAGCCCTCGGTGAACGCGTCGGACCGGTAGACCCGGCGGGCGAGCGAGTTCGGTGCGTCGCGGAACCGCAGGAACTGCAGGTAGTGGCCCGGGAACACCTCGTGGACGGTGATGTTCCGGAGCATCGCGCGGTTGAGCGCGCCGAGCCACGCCTCCTGTTGCGCCGGCGTCCACGCCGGGTCGACCGGCGTCACGTAGTAGATCCCCTCGGAGGAGACGGGGTCGAACGGACCGGGCGGGTTCAGGCTCGCCGTGGAGAGCGCCCGACCCCAGACCGGCGTCTCCTCGACCCGGCAGGTGGCCGGCGACGGGATCGTGGCGAGCTCCTTCTCCTCGGTGAACGCCCGGAGCTCCTCGACGTACCGCCGCGCCGTCGCGAGCAGCTCCCCGGGGGGCGGGTGGTCGGCCGCGAGCCGGCCCAGGAGCTCGTCCACCGGGACGCCGGCGGTCTGCGCGATCGCCGCCAGACGCGCCTGGTTTCGGGCCAGGTCGGCTTCCCCCTCCGCGCGGATCTCGGCGTAGGGGGTCGTGATCCCCTCCCGGACCCGCAGGAGCGTCTGGAAACGCACCGGCCCGAGCGCGAAGTCGTCGGTGGCGCGCGGCAGCTCCTCGGCGCGCAGCCAGGCGAGGAAGTCGGCGACGGCGGCCTGGGCCGGGGCCCGCGCGCGGCGGAACGGTACCGCGAGCTCGGCCCGCGCCGCGAACTCCTCGGCCTCGTCAAAGTGGCTCGGGAGGCCGTCGCCGACGGAGAGGGCGAGCTCGACGAACGGCCGCGGGAGCGGTCCCTTTAGCCGCTGCCGTCCGACCGTGAGGAAGCGGGGCAACGCTCCCAGGACGTCGACCATCGCGTCGACCCGGGCCGACGAGGGGCCGTACGCCCGGGCCAGGTACGCCGTCAGCGACCCGCCCGTCAGGTAGACGATCGGGTTCCGGCGGAGCTCGTCGGCGTCCCGGAAGTCGAAGTCGAGGCTCTCGAGGAGGAGGCCGAGGAGGCGCCGGTCGTAGGCGCGGTCCGGACCGAGCACCGGGGCCTCCCAGCCGGTGAGGACGGCCCGGAGCCGACCCGCCTCGGCGAGCCACCGCTCCGTCGCGGCCTCGCTGAGGTCCGGCAGGACCCCGTCGTACTGGTGGAGGCCGAGGCTGACCGCGTAGCCGGGGACGATCGCGAACAGGTGGTCGACGACCTCCCGCTCGAGGGCGTCGAACGCGGCGAGCGCCGGGGCACGGGCCATCTCGCGGGCCGTGGCGGCCGACCCTAAAACGTAGCGGGGCGGGCGAGGCGGGCGGTCACTCCCGCCAGGTCATCTTGCAGGTCGGACACGACCCGCTCTCGAGCGGGGTCTGGCAGACGAAGCAGACCGACATCGGGTCCGGCCGCCGACGC
>JASHVP010000066.1 GCA_030044475.1 Thermoplasmata archaeon
GCCCGGTTCTTCGGCTACCTGCGCACGCGCAGCTCCCCCGGGCCGGCGAAGCCGTCCGCGGAGTCGTTGCTCTCGCTCCTGGCCGAGATGGAGGTCCCGCTCGACCGCGCGCTGTACGTCGGGGACCACCTGATCGACGCGGAGTGCGCGACCCGGGCCCGGGTCCGGTTCTACGCGGTCCTGCCGGATCCGTCGGAGGGTCCCGCGGCCACGATGACCAGCGATCGGTTCCTGGCCGCCGGCGCCAGCGCGGTCGCGCGCGACCTCACGGAGCTCGCGCGCCAGCTCAACGTCGCGGCGCCCCCCGCCGCCCCGGCGTGACCGGCGTCGCTACAGGTACGACGCCCAGGCGTGGATGACCGCTCGTTCGGCGGTGGCCCACGCCTCGGGGATCTGGTTCCAGCCGTTCCGCAGGTCGCCGACGCAGTAGAGGCCCGGGATCGGCTCGCCGGTCGCGTCGGCGAGCACCCGACAGTCCTCGTCCGTCACGACGTAGCCATCGGCATCGAACCGGGCGCCCAGCGAGCGGGGGATCGCTCCGTGCATGTCGTACCAGCCGAGCGCGGAGAATCCCTTGTCGTAGCTCGCATGGGACCCGTCCGCGAATCGGACGCCGAACCGCTTCTCCCGGATCTCATCGAAGCCGGCGATCTCCGCGGTCCGCACCTCGATCCGGTGCTCCGCGAGCGCCGCGGTGAGCTGCGCCCGCTCCGGCTCCGACGACCCGGCGAGGGCCGTCCGGCCGTTCGTCAGCAGCTCGACCGACGCGGGGTGGAAGTGGAGGAGGTCGAGCGCGGTCCGCGCGGCGAACCCGTCGTCCCCGAGGACGCCGACGGTCTTCCCCGGGAACGTGTGGCCGTCGCAGATGATGCAGAAGTCGACGATGCCTTGGTTCGCCCACGGGAAGATCGGGTCGATCTTCCCGCCCACCGACTCGATCCGGTCCACGACGCCGAGCGCGAGCACCAGGGTCGTCCCGACCGTCGTTCGGGTCTGCTTCAGCCACTCGAACGTCACGCGGAATCCGGCGACCCCTCGCTCGGCGGAGATGGCCCGCGCCGGGGTGAAGTACCCGACCCGGGCCTCGTGGGCCCGGACCGCCGCGATCTGGTGGTCGAGGAGGGCATGACCCGAGACTCCGTCCGGGAACCCGGGGATGTTGTCCATCCGCGGGGAGTAGTACGACCGCGAGTACTTCGGACCCCGGTCGACGATCGCGGCCGTGTGCTCGAGGAGGGCCGCCTTCAGTCCGGCCTGGAGCCCGGCGTGACCGCCGCCGAGGACGACGACGTCGTACGCCTCCTGCAGCCGCGGGAACCCCGGCATCGCTCGACCACGGGCCGAGAGGATTTGATGGCTCGCCGGGCCCGGACGCGCGTCCGGGCCGTGCCGCGCACGCGACGCGACGGCAAATGTTAAGGAGCGCACGACTCCTCGGTGCCTTCGGGTTCCCACGCCCGTGCCTTCGAGCACCGACCCGCACGCCTTGCGGGGGACCCTGCTTCTCGAGGATGGGCTCCGGTTCGACGGGGTCGGCATCGGCGCGCCGGGCCGCCGCGTCGGCGAGGTCGTCTTCACGACCGGCATGGTCGGGTACCCCGAGTCGCTGACCGACCCGTCGTTCCGCGGCCAGATCCTCACGTTCACCTACCCGCTGCTCGGCAACTACGGCGTCCCGGCGCCGGGGGCCCGGGACCGGGACGGACTGCCGGTCCTCGAGAGCGAGGAGATGCAGGTCCGCGGGGTCCTCGTGCGAGGGACGACCCGCCCGAACCACTGGTCGAGCCGACGGTCCCTCGAGCAGTGGCTCGCCGACGAAGGGGTCCCGGGGATCCGGGGGGTCGACACTCGGCGGCTCACGGAGCACCTCCGCGCGCACGGCGTCGTGCGGGGCGTCATCGACGTCCGGCCGGGCGAGGTTCCGGCCCGGACCGACGAACTTCGGAGGTCGATCGCCCGGGCGCCGGCCTACGGCGAGGAGCACTTCATGGACGAGGTCGCCCCCAAGAAGCCGACCGTCGTCGGGCGGCGGCGGGGGCCGGTGGTCGCCGTCCTCGACTGCGGCGTCAAGGCGAGCATCCTGCGGGCGCTCCTCGACCGGAACGTGACCGTCCTGCGGCTTCCGTTCGACCACGAGGTGCCCGCGAGGTGGGACGGCCGGCGCGTGGCGGGCCTGCTCGTCGGCAACGGGCCCGGCGACCCCGCCGAGCTCGGACCGTCGATCGAGGAGCTCGGACGGCCGTCCAACCGCGCCCTCCCCACCCTCGGCATCTGCCTGGGCCACCAGCTCCTCGCGCTCTCCCGCGGGGGTTCGACGTTCAAGCTGAAGTACGGCCACCGGGGGCAGAACAAGACCGTCTGCTTTCCCGACGGACGGGCGCTCATCGTCAGCGAGAACCACGGCTACGCGGTCGACCCCGCCTCGCTCGCGAAGACGGGGCTCGAGGCGTGGGCGTCGAACCCCGATGACGGGACCCTCGAAGGGTTCCGGGACGCCGCGGGCCGGGTCCTGGCGTTGCAGGGCCATCCCGAAGGCCATCCCGGTCCCCAGGAGGCCGGGTTCGTCTTCGACCAGTTCGTCCGGAAGGTGCGGGCCCGCGCATGACGCCGACGCTCCCGCGCAAGGTCGTCGTCCTCGGCTCGGGCGCCCTGAAGATCGGGGAGGCGGGCGAGTTCGACTACTCCGGGAGCCAGTGCCTCAAGGCCCTCGAGGAGGAGGGGGTCTACGCGGTCGTCGTCAATCCGAACATCGCGACCCTGCAGACCGACCCGCCCCGCCACGGGCGGGTCTACTTCCAGCCGCTGGTGCCGGAGTTCGTCGCCCCGATCCTCGCGACGGAGGAACCGGAGGGGCTGCTGCTCTCGTTCGGCGGCCAGACGGCCCTGAACTGCGGCGTGCAGCTGTTCGACCAGGGAGCGTTGCGGGCGACGGGGACCCGGGTCCTCGGGACCCCGCTCTGGGGGATCAAGGCGACCGAGGATCGCGCGAAGTTCGTCCGGACCATGGCCCGGGCCCGAGTCCCGACGCTGCCGAGCCGCGCCTGCTACTCGGTCGAGGAGGCCGAGGCGGCCGCGGAGAAGCTCGGCTACCCGGTGATGCTCCGGGTCGCGTTCACGCTCGGCGGCAAGGGAGGCGGGGTCGCCCGCGACCGCGGCGAGCTCGCCGAGGTCGTCACTCGGGGACTGCGGGCGAGCCCGGTCGGCCAGGTGCTGCTCGAGCGGTACGTCGGGTCGTTCAAGCAACTCGAGTACGAGGTCGTCCGCGACGCGAAGGGCAACACGCTCACGATCTGCAACATGGAGAACGTCCTCGGGATGCGGGTCCACACCGGGGACAACGTCGTCATCGCCCCGAGCCAGACGCTCACCGACTTCGAGTACCAGATGCTCCGCCAGGCGGCGATCCGCGCCGCCGACGCCTGCGGGATCGTCGGGGAGTGCAACATCCAGTTCTGCCTCGACCCGACCAACGAGGAGTACTACGCGATCGAGATCAACGCGCGGCTGTCGCGGTCGAGCGCGCTCGCCAGCAAAGCGACGGGGTACCCGCTCGCGTACGTGGCCGCGAAGCTGGCCCTCGGCTACACGCTGCCGGAGCTGAAGAACCGCATCACGGGCGTCACGACCGCTTGCTTCGAGCCGTCGCTCGACTACGTGGTCGTCAAGCTGCCGCGCTGGGACCTCGACAAGTTCAGTCGCGCCGACCGGCGCCTCGGGCCGTCGATGAAGTCGGTCGGGGAGGTGATGGGGATCGGGGCGTCGTTCCCGGAAGCGCTCTCGAAGGCGGTCCGGATGAGCGACCCACGGGCCGACCTCCTGCCCCCGGCCGAGGTCCGGACGCACGACGAGATCCTCGCCGACCTCGCGACCCCGACCCCCGAGATCCTCGGACGCGTGCTCGAGGCGCTGCGGGCCGGGATCGACCCCGAGACGATCGCGCGGGTCACCTACATCGACCGCTGGTTCGTCGACGCCCTCGGGGAGATCGAGTCGGTCCATCGCGCGCTCGGGGCCGTCCCGGGCGGAACGCTGCCCGCGGAGCTGCTGCGGACCGCGAAGGAGCTCGGCCTCTCCGACCGCGCCGTCGGGCGGTGCGTCCGTCTCGACGAGGAGGAGGTCCGTCGCCAGCGACTGGGGCACGGCATCCGACCGCGCGTCCGGATGATCGACACCCTCGCGGGGGAATGGCCCGCCCGCACGAACTACCTCTACGTCACGTACCGGGCGGACGCCGACGACGTCGCCCCGATGCCGGCGAACTCCGTGCTCGTCATCGGGGCCGGGCCGTACCGCATCGGCTCGTCGGTCGAGTTCGACTGGTCGACGATGAACCTCGTCGACGGCCTGCGGGCGGAGGGGATCCCGGGGGTCGCCCTCCTCAACTCGAACCCGGAGACCGTCTCGACCGACTACGACCGGTCCGACCGGCTCTACTTCGAGGAGATCACGCTCGAGCGGGTCCGCGACATCCACGACTTCGAGAAGTTCGGCGGCGTCGTGACGTGCGTCGGGAGCCAGCTCGCGCAGAACCTGACGCCGCTCCTGCAGATGTGCGGCCTCCCGATCTTGGGGACGTCGTCGCGGTCGATCGACACCGCCGAGGACCGGGCCCAGTTCGCGCGCCTGCTCGAGAAGCTGAAGATCCCGCAGCCGGCGTGGCGGGCGTTCACCACGGTCGACGAGGCGAGCGCCTTCGCGGAGGAGGTCGGGTACCCCGTCCTCGTCCGCCCGTCGTACGTCCTGAGCGGCCAGGCGATGCGGGTGATCTGGGCCCGCACCGACCTGGCCCGCTTCCTCTCCGAGGCGACCCGGATCTCGCCGGAGCACCCGGTCGTCATCACGAAGTTCGTCGAGGGGGCGGACGAGGTCGAGCTGGACGCGATCTCGGACGGGACGCGGGTGCTCGTCGGCGGGATCCTCGAGCACGTCGAGCGGGCCGGGGTTCACTCGGGCGACGCGACCTTCTGCCTGCCGCCGCGGCACACGCCGCCCGAGGTGCAGGGCGCACTGCTCCGCGCCGCCGGACTGCTGGCCCGCACGCTGTCGATCCGGGGGCCGTTCAACGTCCAGTTCCTCGTGAAGGACCGCGGCTACCAGATCATCGAACTGAACCTCCGCGCCAGCCGCTCCCTGCCGTTCCTGACGAAGGCGACCGGCGTGCCGCTGCTCCGGGAGGCGGCCCGCGCGATGCTCGGCCGGCCGCTCTCGCGCGAGGGGGTCGCCCCGCTCCCGCCCGACCGATGGGGCGTGAAGGTCCCCCAGTTCTCGTTCCTCCAGCTCGCCGGCTCGGACCCCCTCCTCGGCGTCGAGATGCAGTCGACCGGGGAGGTCGCCTGCTTCGGGCCGACGTTCTCGGACGCGCTCGTGAAGGCGATGGTCGCCACCGGCGTGCGGCTCGTCCCGCGCCGAGGGCTCGCGTTCCTCTCGGTCGGAGGGCCGCAGCTGAAGGAGGAGCTCCTGCCGATCGCCCGACGGTTGCGGGAGCTCGGCCTGCGGATCGCCGCGACCGAGGACACCGCCGCGTTCCTCGCCGGCCACGGGCTCCACCGGGTCCAGGTGCTGCACAAGGTCTCGGAGCCGGACCGGCACCCGAACGTCCTCGAGGCGCTCGACCGGGGCCGCATCGACCTCCTGCTCAACGTGCCGCTCTCGCTGACGCAGGAGAAGTTCGAGCGGATGCTCGAGGACGAGTACGTCCTGCGGCGCCGCGCGATCGAGCTCGGGATCCCGCTGTTCACGAGCCTCGAGACGTTCTCCGCGTACGTCGAGGGCGTCGCCTGGCTGGAGGACCACCCGCTCACCGTCGACGCCCTCTACGGGACGCCCGAGACGGAGTCCCCGGCCCCGCCCCCCCGGAGCGTTCCGGTCGTGCCGCGCCGCCGGCGGGGGCGGCGCCGGCGGGCCCGCGCCGCGTAGGTTACGGCCCGTCGTCCCCCGCGAGGGGGAGGGGAGGCTCCTCCCTCGCCTCCTCCGGCGCGCCGGGTCGCCGACGTCGCAGGACGAGCACGACGGCCACCGCCCCCCCGGCGACCAGGAGGATCGCGACGAGCTCCGACGGGCCGAGGCCGGTCGACCCGCCCGACGGGGCGGTGCGCTCGAACTCGATCGCGACCGACGCGGAGCCGTTCGCGACCGTGACCGTCCCCGCGGCGGGGACCGGAGCGTAGCCGGCGATCGCCCCCGCCGAGACGGTGAAGTCGTACGTCCCGTTCGGCATCAGGAACGAGATCGACGCCGAGGACGAACCCTCGGGGGTCCCCGCGAGCGTGACGGACCAGCCACCGCCCGCCGGGAGACCGAGCTCCCCGAACGTCACCGAGTAGCGGACCTGGGACCAGGTCAGCTCCTCCCGGAGCGGGGTGCCGTTCACGACGAGCGTCCCCGTGCGCGCCGGCGCCGCGAGATGCCACCCCGGCACCCCCTCGACCGTGTACGGGTACGTCCCGTTCGTTTCGTTGAGGGTGAGCTGCGCCGTCGACGTGGAACGCCGGGTCGCTCCGAGCACGACCGTCCAGGTCGTTCCGCTCGGAAGGCCCGACTCCTCGAACGTCACCGAGTAGAGCACCGGGGCGAAGGCGATCGTCTCCGTCACGTTCGCGCCCGCCACGACGAACTCTCCGAGGTACGGGATCGACGACTCGGTGTAGCCCGCGAGCGCCGTGAGCGTGTAGACGTACGTCCCGTCCGGAAGGAGGAAGGTGACGGCCCCGGCCGGTCCCACCGTCGTGTTCGTCCGGAGCTCCGACCCCACGCTCACCGACCACGTCGTCCCGTTCGGGAGGCCGGTCGCCTCGAACGCGACGGAGTAGCGGGGTTCGGAGAACGATAGCGCGAGCGTCAGATTCGCCCCCGCGACGTCGACGGTCCCGGACGACGGAGAGACGACCCACCCCGACGGGGGGGTGACCGCGTACGCCAGGGGCCCGGAGGCGAGCATCCAGCCGGGCAGCGCGACCAGCGGCTGGTCGGCCGGGTACGCCGTCGTCCCGAGGGTCACCGACCAGCGGGACCCCACGGGGAGGCCGTCCGCCTCGACGAAGAGCCAGGTGCTCAGGAACTTCGGTTGCGGCGCCACGTCCTCGACCGTGTTCCCGAGCGGGTACGGGGCCGCGCTCGACCAGTCCGACCAGAAGTTCCCGATGCCGTCCCACGTGAAGTTCGCGTACGTGGTCCCCGCGACCACCGCCTGGATCGTCGCCGGGTCGTACGTCCCGTTGTCGGAGGCGCCGTTGTTCCCGACGAAGTTGTTGCCGTAGACCTTGATGTAGAGCCCCCCGTCGACCAGGACCCCGTAGCCGGCCGACGCTTCGATCGTCGAGGCGACGACGGTCACGTTGACCGTGAAGTCGAGCTGAAGGCCGATCGCCGCGCCGTAGGAGAACACGTCCGCGACCGTGCTGAAGAGCGTCGAGTTGAGGGTGACGGTCGTCCCGCCGCCCCCGGCGCGGACGTCGTCGATCGCGAGGTAGCTGCTCGAGAAGTCGGTGATCGTCCACGGCATCCCGCTCGCGGTCACGTTCGCGACGGTGAGGTTCTGGTCGTACTGGAGCTGGACCGCGGCGTCCTCGAACGGGAGGTCGAAGTACGGGTTGATGAACCCGGGGAGGGCATGGGGCGGCGCGGTGGCGGTGACGTTCGCGATCTCCCCCCACGCCAACCCCTGGCCGAAGACCCCGACCGAGTCGTTCGCGACCCGGACCCCGGAGACCAGCACGAAGTCGAAGTTGGAGAGGTCGACCCCCACGGAGAGGTTCGTCGCGGAGACGTTCCAGACGTGGACGATCTGGTCGCCGCTCTCCCCGCCGAGGTCGATGCCCATGCTGCCGTCGGAGACGGTGACGCCGTCCGCCCGGAACTCCTCCGTCGAATCGTAGAGGATGCCCATCGAGTCGTTGGTGACGAGCGCCGGCCCGAAGGAGGTGCCAAGGTCGAACTCGCCGGCGAGGCCGGTCGCCCCGTTCTCGATCGTGAGGTCCGCGAGCGTGGTCCCCTGGTTCTCCCCCGAGACTTCGATGCCGTACGACCCGTTCTCCACCCGGAGGTCGTCGAAGGAGACCCCGATGTTGTCGGAGAACGAGAGGGCTCCCTGGGCCCCGTCGTCGATCGTCCCGTCGGCGACCCGCCCGTGCTCGAGGCCCGTGACCTGCTGGAGCGCGTCGTCCTCCGCCCCCGCGGTGACGAAGCCGGTCAGGGAGAAGTCCGACCCGCCCGAGAGGTTGAGCCCCTCAAAGTAGCCGTCGAGGAACGTCGCGTTCGAGATCGAGACCTCGGTGTCGTTGACGAACTGCCCCGCGGCCGCGCTGACCCCGTCCTCGGTCCAGTCGGTCATCGCGATCGCCCGGGACGCGAAGATCTCGACCGACGTCGCGCACGGGAAGAACCCGCCGAGGTCGTACCCGCACGGGAACCCGGAGTTCGAGTCCGGGGTGGGCGGGGCCCCCCCGGCCACGTTCCGGAGGGTCTGGACGGAGATCCCGTCGGCGTGGTAGGCGGCGACCCCGATCCCGCCGAGCCCCGGCTCGATCGTCCGAGCCGTGACGTTCTGCGTCGCGACGTCGAGGAGGGCGACCGCCCCCGAACCGTAGGCGACGTTCCCCTCGAAACCTCCCCCGCCGTCCCACGACGCGTTGGCCGGCGTCCCGGAGGCGTTCCCGGTCTCGATCGCGACGAGCGAGAGGTCCGACCCGCCGACCGTCGTCACGGCCGTGGCCCCGTCGAAGGCGGTCACGTTCGACGCGCTCCCGTCGCGGACCTGGTCGAAGACCGCTCCCGGGCCCGGCCACGGGCCGTTGTTCCACCCGAGCCCCGTCGAGGCGGTCACCCCCGAGACCGAGCTGTCGACCGTCGCGTAGAGGTCGATCGTCGGGGCGTAGTCCGTGGGCCCGATGTAGACCGTGGTGTTCCCGAGGGGGACCGAGGTGTCGTTCCCCGCGAGCGCCACTCCGTCGACGCTGTACACCCCGGATCCTCCCACGAACTGGTACGACTGGGTCCACCCGGGGTACCAGGCGACCTCCCCCCCGTCGTAACGGTACTCCAGATTCGCGGTCCCCTCGCCGAAGGCATCGACCCGGACGGAAGTCTCGGCGAGCCCGTCGACGGCCAGCAGGACGAACGTCGGCATCTGCGCGTCGTTGAGCTGCAGGAACGGCGGGGCGAGCGTGTCCCGAGACGAGTTGATCCAGAGAGTCGGGCCGATCGACGAGTAGCCGACGCCGGAAAGGCCGGACCGGCCGAGGGCGGCCGCGACCGCGTCACTCGTGAGATAGACCGGCGCGTCCCACTCCGCACCGGCCGAGACCAGGGTCACGTCGGGCGACCCGGTCGCGTTGCCCGCCACGACGATCGAATCGTTCGCAAGAAACCCGTTGGCCCACACCCCGAAGTCGTACCCGCCGTCCGGTGGGGGCGGGAGCTCGGCCGCCGCGACGCCGGTCGACGACGTCGCGAACCACGAGGCCGTGTCGAACCCCGCCCCGTCGTCGTCCATCCCGAACGCGAACGCGTCGGGAGTTGGGAGGGTGAGGTTCACGTTGATCCACCCCGGTGCGACGGCCGATCCGGCGGCGTTCGACGTGGAGTTCCAGAGTCCCTCGAGCAGCGACGGCCCCGTTCGCAGTCGCTCCGCGGTCCCGAGGTAGGTCGCCGCGACGCCCTCGGAGGTCTCGGCCGAGTCCTCCCCATGGTCGTACGCCGCGGGGACCGATCGGTAGCCTCCTGCGCCGGTGTCCCACGCGAGCAACGACAGGGTCGCGTTGGCCTGCACGAGGTTCGCGTTCGCCCCATCGCCGTCGCCGCCGAGAACGAGCTCGGCGTCGTCGGCGTACCCCGCGGGATTCTGCCCGGACCCGTCGACCAGGAACCGGGGCGTCCCGTTCAGTTGCCACCACGGCTGGGCGTTCCCATCGAAGACGACCTGGTCGTACGTCCCGGAAACGGTCCCGCTCGCGTTCGAGATCGAGTAGTTGAGCAGCAGCTCCGGCTGGTGGTTGAGGACCGTGACGTTGGAGGAGAGGGAGAGGGTGAACGGGGCGCGCACCGCGTAGGTCGGCCCCGCGTCCACGTAGAAGACCGTCCCGTTGGGCGAGGTGGCGAGGGTCCCGTTGCCCCGGACGATCGTCCCCGGCTGCAGCGAGACGTTGTACGACGTCCAGTTCCAGATGTTGTCCACGAACTGGAGGGTGGTCCCGTTGTACCGGGCGACATTCTCGACCCAGAACGTCCCGTCGGCATTCCCCGGGTACGCGACGCGCCCGACGACCGCGTCGAGCTGCACGGAGACCCAGTTCGGCGTCTCGTTCCACGCCGCGTAGCCGGGGCTGAAGCCGGTGAGGTTCCCGATCGCGATCGTCCCGACGAAGCCCGACGTATTGTACGAGTAGGGACCGGATGCGCCGACGCCCAGGTCGGCCAGACCCATCGGGGCGGGGGCGCTCGGATATCCGGCGTCCGGAGCGACCGGGTGGGCGGGGCTGCCGAGCGTCTCCCGGGGGAGGTAGATCAGCGACGGGTCCGGCACCTCGCAGTAACTGCAGGTCAGGGTGCAGTACGGATTCCGGTCGTTCCAGTCCCAGTCGTACGGGCACGCCCCGTTCGACGCGGGGGACGCGGCCCGGATCGGGGGGGAGGGCCCCGTCTCCGAGGGGCGGGGAGCCGTCCCGACCGGAGCCGGGGCGACCGGACCGGGGGAGGGGCCCCCGCGCGGGGCGATCCCGACCGGGACCGTCAGGACGAGCGCGACGGTCAGCACGAGGACGACGGTCGTCCGCACGGGTCCACCGGCCGGACGCCGCCGAACTCCGGGCCCCACATCTCACCTTCGCCGCCGGGGGACCGAGCCCCGTCCCGCGCCCTACGAGCTCAGGAACTTCGTCACCGAGTACTCGGGGACGACCGTCGACGTGTCGAGCACCTCGTGGATGCCCCGGATCCGGTCAGTCACGAAGTCGAGCACCCGGCGCTTGTTCGCCGCGCTCGGCGGGAACTCGAGGACGACCATCATGTCCCAGTCACCGGTGAGGAAGTGCAGTTCGCGGACCTCGGGGAACGTCTCGAGGAGCCGCCGGATCCGGTCCAGGTCGCCCCCGCGGATCTTGAGGTAGCTGAACGCGCGGACGCACTTCAGCTCGGTCGGCATCGTCGCGGCGAGGTTCTCCTCGGTGAACTGGTCAACGCCCTCGAGGCGGGTCCCGAGCGGCGAGATGAGCACGGGGAACGTCTGGACGCCGCGGAGGTGCTCCGTGATCAGGCGCTCGAGGCGTCCGACCTTCTCCACGTCGACGACCCGGAGGTGGTAGCCGCGGCGGGCGGCGAGCTCCTCCGCCATCGCCACGCACCGCGACTGGTCGTCGGAGAGGAAGAAGACGGGCGAGTCGGCGATCGCCGCGGCGCCGTCCGTCGCAGGGGCGGACGTCACGCCGACCGGGGCGACCCCGACCGACCCGGCGGCGGTGACCGCGGGCGGGCGGTAGAACGTCGTCACCGCGCGCTTCGACTGCACGTACAGGGTCAGCTCGCGGGGGTCGTCCGCCATCGGAACCGCCGAGGCGGGGGGGTCTATTTAATCCTGAACCGAGGGAGGAACTGCCCCCGTCCGAGGACGGGGGCGAGGAAGGAGTTCGGCGCGGCGGCGGATTCGCCCCTAGTACCGCTTGTAGGTGTCCGAGCGTTCCCGCCCGCCCCCACCGCTGCCGCCCCCGCCGCCGTACCGGCCGCCGCCCCCGTACCCGCCGCCTCCGCCGCGGTCCCGGTAGCCGCCGCCGAACGACCGGCGCTCGCTCTCGAACTCCTGCTGGCTCATGTCGAGCGAGGTGTTCACGTCGCCGACCGAGTCGGTCGACTTCGAGAGGTTCCCGTACCGGCCCACGTTCAGGCGCATGTGGCCGCGGACGAGGGAAACGTAGCCGTTGTCGACCAGGATGATCTCGTCCTTCTGGATCGATCCGATCTGCTCGTTCCAGAGCGAGAGGATGATCGTCGCCGTGTCGTCGCCGACCACGGCCTCACAGACCTTCCTCGGGTCTCCGAACTTGCCCATCACTTCCTTCGGCTCGCCGATGTTGATCACCTTGGCGAGCACGTTCACTTGCTTCGAGTTCGGCGTCAGGTCGCGCACTTTCGTCAGGGGCTTGTCTGCCATTGGCTGTTTCGCCTCGTTCTGCGTTTGGGTTCGCTGTCGTGAGGGACTCCCGGAGCGTTAGTCGTCGCGCGAACACTCGTCGCAGAAGAAGGACGAAGGGGACGCTCGATGGGGCCAGGCTCGGGGGTTTCCTCGACCGGGCATGACCGGCTCGGGCATATAAACCCGCGCCGTGCGACCGTGTCGCGCGCCGGGCCCCCCCACCCGGGCGGCGCGCCGTCCGACCGGTCCGGCGGCAGGCTTTTCCGCCCGCTCGGGAGTCGGGGCGACGCCGGGTGTGACGCAGCGGTTCGACATCGGGGTCCATTACTTCCTCCGTCGCGAGTACGAGAGCGCCGCGCGGGCGTTCCGGGACGTCGTGCGCGAGGAGCCGACGCAGGCGGCCGCCTGGTCGTACTACGGGATCGCCCTCGCTCACCTGGGGCGGGCCTCCGAGGCCGAGGCGGCCCTCTCTCGGGCGATCGCGCTCGCCCCCCGCAACGGGGAGGCGTGGTTCCACCTGGGCGTCGCCCGCTCGCTCCGCGAGGAGTGGGGGGAGGCGGTGGGCGCGTACCGCCACGCGGTCGCGCTCTCGCCGGACGACATGGTCGCCTGGCACCGGCTCGGCGTCGCGCTCGCGGAGTCGGGGGACGAGACCGCGGCCGCCGCCGCGTTCGAGCGGGCCCTCGTCCTCTCGCAGGAGGTCCCGTCCGGCGAGTCCGACCGGGCGCCGCTCTCGGCGCACCGGCTCGACGACCACATGGAGGAGGCCGGCGAGCGCGAGGGAGCGCGGGAGGCGAAGAGCTGGCTCGACCTCGCGCTGTCGCTGCTCAGCCTCGGCGACGAGGAGGAGGCGGTCGCCGCCTACGAGCGCGCCTACACGCTCGACCCCGACCGCGCGCGTCGCTCGCTCTTCCGCCCGATGCTGCGCCTCGTGAACGCGGCGGCCGGTGGCCCCGAGCCGTCCGAGCTGCTCCCCGGGAGCCCGCCGCGTCCGGACGGGATGCGGCCACGCCCGCCCGAGCCGCGGCCCGACGTCCGGTAGGTCAGATCGGCTTCGGCGCCTCGGTGACGATCGTCGACTCCGCCCAGCCCTTCGCCTTCTCCCGCGCCTGGGCGTGCTCGTCGTAGAACCGGTGGACCCGCTCCAGGAGCTGACCCTTGCACTCCCCGCAGAGGAGGGCGCCGGACCGGCAGCCGGCGGTGACCTCGGCGAACTTCGCGTCCGATTCGGCGAACCGGGTGCGCCAGAGCGCCCAGACGGAGCAGATCTCGGGGGTCGCCCCGAGCCGTCGCTGCTCCTCGACCGTGGCGCGGCCGCCCGTGAACGCGTTGCGGATCTTCCGGTCGACCGTCGCCGGCGGGTCGTTCAGGAAGAGGGCGTTGTCGGCCACGTTCCCGGTCGTCGACATCGCGGCGTCGCCGAGCAGGCCGGGGACCATCTGGCTGTGGAGCAGGGCGGGCTTCGGGTAGCCGAGGCCCTCGGCGATGTCGCGGGTGACGCGGAAGTGTGGGTCCTGGTCGATCCCGCAGGGGATCAGGCACGGGACACTGTGGCCCTCCGCCCACGACGGCCAGAAGCACGGGACGCTCTGGAGCGCGGTGTAGAACACGAGGCCGATGTTCGTGCTCGGCTCGAAACCGAAGACCGCCTTCACCGTCGAGTAGGGGATCTTCCGCGCGATGCGGATCGCGAGCGGGTACAGCGCGGCGATCGAGCGGGAGTCGAAGAAGACGTGCGTCCGCTTCGGGTCGAAGCCGAGGGCGAGGATGTCGTAGAGGTTCTCGAGGCCCCAGTGCGCGGTCTCCTCCCGGGTGAGCCCCGATCGGGCCCAGAACTTCTCGTCGTCCGTGATCTGGATGTACATCGGCACCCCGAACCGGCGCTGGAACCACCGGCAGAGGTCGAACTGGGCGAGGTGAGACGTGTGCAGCGGGCCGGACGGCCCCCGCCCCGAGTAGAGGAAGAACGGATGCCCCGCGAGGTAGCCGTCGAGGAGCGGCCCGAGGTCGCGGTGGGAGTAGTAGATCCCCCGGGAGAGGAGCGGATGCAGTTCGCCGCCCGCGGCCTGGTGGAGGCGCGCGAGGAGCTCGCGGGTCAGCTCCTGGGTCCCGAACTGCTCGCGGAGCCGGGCATAGTCGATCTTGCCCCGCACCTCGTACGGGGTGACGACGAACGTGTCGGGGTCGGGCATCCGGCGCTCGCGGCTACCCTTCCGGGAAGGTAATCTTCGAGAGGATCGACTCCCGCTCCCCGAGCGGGACCCCCGCCGAGCTCAGGGCGTCGGCGACGCACGAGCGGGAGTGCTCGTGATGGATCGTGTGGCCGCAGGCAGGGCAGGTCGCCCATCCCTGGATCAACCGGCGAAGCCCCTCGCGCGACGACGAGGAGTCCCGGCGGGCGAACCGCTCGACCAGGATGGCGGCCCCCGCCGCGTTCTCCAGGTTCGTGAGCGGGACCCGGACGGGCGTGTTGCAGACCGGGCAACGGGCCGGGCTGCGGCAGGTGCAGGTCATGGCTGCGGACGGTACCCACGGCCCCGCACTAAAAATGCGCGGCCGTCCGCCCGCAGGGGAAATCGTCTTCCCGCGAGGCCGCTGGCCCCGTCGTGCCCGATACTCCGGAGGAAGCGGCCCGGCTCCTGCACGAGGAGCTGCTCGAGCTGCTGAAGCGGCTCAACCGCGACGCGGAGGAGGAGACCCAGGTCGTCGGGCTCGAGGTCGAGGAGCTCCGGTTCCAACTCGAGAGGACCGGCCATTCCCCGGGGACGGCCGAGCAGGTGCGCACGGGGCTCTCGGTGCTCGTGGCGAACGGCTACGTCGAGCGGCGGACCGACCCGGAGTACGCCTGGAACCGGGGGCGGACCATCGGAGAGCGGTACGCGATCACGACGACGGGAAAGGAGTACCTCCTTCGCGAGCTCGAGCGGGTGGGACGGATCGCCTGACCGGTTCCCGCTCGTTTATGTAGGGGGAGCACGCAGAAGCGGGCGTGGCCCCCGGCGATACGCCCGACCCGACGCGGGCGACCCTGGTCGCGATCCTGCAGCAGCTGAACCGAGTCGAGGCGGTCCATGAGGGGAACCCGAGCGAGCAGGGGCTCGCCCTCTCCGACCTGGAGCGGCTGCTCCAGAAGTTCTGGGCCGTGGAACGCGACGGGGTGAAGCTGCCCGTCGTGCTCGGGCTGCTCGTCCGGAACGGGATGGTCGACGCGACCCGGTCGACGGCGCCGGGCGGCGGTCCCCGCGGCCCGGGCCCCGCCGTTTACCGCATCAGCGCGGAGGGGAAGCGGTACCTCGTGGACGCCCAGGAAAAGTCGGACCGGATCGCCTGACCGGCGCGTCCTTCTCCGCCGAGAAATCCGCCGCGCACCAACTCTTAAGTAGGGTACGAGTGTCCCCGCCTTCCCCATGTCGAGGATCCACTCCGGACGGAAGGGCCGGGCCGGTTCCCACCGCCCGTACCCCCTCACGAAACCGGAGTGGGTGACGATCTCCTCGGAGGAGGTCACGGAGGAGGCCGTCAAGCTGTCGAAGGCGGGTCGGTCGGCCGCCCAGGTCGGCCAGATCCTGCGCGACAGTTCCGGTGTCCCGTCGGTCCGGGCGGTCACCGGACAGCGGCTCGGCGCCGTCCTCTCCGCGGGCGGCGTCACGCCGGAGCTCCCCGACGACCTCGCCGCGCTCCTGAAGCGGGTCGTCCACCTGCAGCGCCACCTCGCGACCCACCCGAACGACCTCTCGAACCGGCGCGGGCTCACCCTGCTGGAGTCACGGATCCGCCGTCTGGCGCGGTACTACCGCCAGCACCGACGGATCCCGGAGAGCTGGCGGTACTCCGCCGCCGGCGCCGCGCTCCAGGTGGAGTGATGCCCTCGGGTCCGGACGGGTTCGTCTCGGATCCCCGGTACGTCGAGGAGTTCGCCCGGGCGCGCGGTCTCCTGCTCGGCCACCCCGGCCGCTGGCGGGTGATCTACCACTACGACGGCGACGGGATCGCGAGCGCCTCGTCGGCCCTGCGGGCGCTCGGGCGGCTCGGCTACCCCGCCCAGGCCACGGCCCTTCTCGGGGTGGAGCGCGACCGGGTGGCGGCCCTCGCCGCGGCGACCCGGGGGCCGCTCCTGATCGTCGACACGGGCGCGAGCTGGCTCGACCTCTTCGCGCGCCACCCGCATCCGGTGATCGTCCTCGACCACCACCGATATCCCGGGCCCCAGCCGCCCGAGCTCCCGCCCCACGTCGCCTTCGTCAACCCCCTCGACTGGGGCGTCGACGGCATGTCGGAGCTCTGCGCCGCGACGCTGACCTGGCTGTTCACCGTGTTCCTCGACCCGACGAACTGGGACAACGCCCCGTGGGGACTCTCGGGCGCGATCGCCGACCGTCAGCACGTCGGAGGGTTCCGGGGGCTCAACGGCACGCTCGTCGCGGAGGCGATTCGTCGATCGCTCGTCACCCGCCGACCGGGCCTCGCCCTCTTCGGGACCACCGTCCGGGAGGCCGTGGGCGAGAGCATCGACCCGTTCGTTCGGGGGCTGTCGGGTCGGCCGGACGCGGTCGACCGGTTCCTGGACGAGCACCGGATCCCTCCGGGTCGCCGGCCGTCGGACCTCGCGCCGGAGGAGGTCGCCCGGCTCGGGGGCGCGCTCCGGGGCCGGCTGGAGCGGGACGGCGTGCTCCCGGAGTTCGTCTCGGTGCTCGACGCCGAGCGGTACTACGTTCCGTCGCTCGGGCTGGACGCCGAGGAGGTCGCCAACCTGCAGAACGCGTGCGGGCGGGCGGCGATCCCCGGCGTCGGGGTCGCCTGGGGCGTCGGCGACGCCGCGTCCGAGGCGCGGGCGCGGGGCGCCGAACGGGAGTGGCGGGCGGGCATCCTCCGGGGCCTCGTGCGCGTGGAGGCCGAGGGTGTAAATTCGATGACGTCCCTCTGCTGGTTCGAGAGCCCCGAGACGACCCTCGCGGGCACGCAGGCTGGCCTCGCGATGAACTACCTCCTCCCGCCCGACCGACCGGTGCTCGTCCTCTCCCCGCGCGACGGAGGGCCGACGAAGGTGAGCGGTCGCGGTACGACCCGGCTCGTCGCCCGAGGGCTCGACCTCGCGGCGGCGCTGCGCGCGGCCGCGTCCGAGGTCGGAGGCGAGGGAGGCGGCCACCCCGTGGCGGCCGGCGCGACGAT
>JASHVP010000067.1 GCA_030044475.1 Thermoplasmata archaeon
CTGCGTATCGGGCGCGGTCCACGACCAGGTCCGAAACAAGATTTCCCAGCGTCTGGAGAGACTCCCGACAACCGCGCTCAAAGGAGTGCAGACTCCGATCGACATTTACCGAATCGTGTTACCCTGGACGATTCGAGATACTCCTCAAACGAGGTCCGTATCCACCGGGCTCGCGGTTCTCCCCTTCACCAATATCAGCCCCGAGCCCAAGGACGAGTACATCGCGGACGGCCTGACTGAGGAACTGATCACCGTGCTCTCCCAGTTGCGACATCTTCGTGTGATCTCGCGCACATCGGTGATGTTGTACAGAGCCACTCCCAAGCCGGCCTCCCAGATCGGGGCGGAACTGGGGGTCTCCTCGCTTCTGGAGGGAAGCGTTCGAAAGGCGGGAAATCGACTCCGGATTACGGCCCAGCTAATCGATGTCCAAACCGACCGACATCTCTGGGCAAAGACTTTCGACCGCGAGTTCGGGGACGTATTCGCCGTTCAGTCCGAGATTGCGAGGCAAGTGGTGGACGCCTTACGGCTGGAGCTGCAACCCGCGGAAGAGGCGCGCCTCGACTCGCGAGCGATTGTACGACCCGATTCCTATCTCGCCTACCTTCGTGGGCTGACGCTGATGCGAGACACGTCTCAAGCCTCGCTCGAGGCGGCCCAGCGCCAGTTCGAGGTCGCCGTCTCACTCGACCCCTCAAACGCCGCGGCCTACGGCGCGCTAGCGGTTTGCACGCGGTATCTCGGGATTTGGTACACGGACCTGTCCCGGACAGAGTGGGTCGAGAAAGTACGACTGTCGGCGGCACGAGCCCTGGAGCTGGATCCGCAGCTGGCGGAGGCCCACCTCGGGATGGCGGCGGTGCTCTTTCGGGATCAGGATTATGCCGGGATGGAACGAGAGTTCCAGGCCGCCCTCGCGCTGAACCCGAGCCACGCCTTGGCCCATAATGAATACGCCAACATCTTGAATTTCGTAGGCCGAGCCGAGGAGGCGCTGGCCGAGTTCCGGCTCGCCGAGGCGGCCGACCCCCTGTGGCGTTACAATCTGAACGATATCGCGTGGAGCCTCATGAGGTTGGGTCGCCTCGACGAAGCGTGGGACACGCTCGAGAAGGTCCGGGCGCTGGGCCCCCCCGATGCCAACTACCACTACGCTCTCGGGGAGTACTACTTCGCTCGCTCCGAGACGGCCAAGGGACTCGAGGAGTGGCGACGCTCGGAAGCGCTCGAACCCGATGGCCGGTCGAAGCAGTTAACCCGTGCATGGAGCCTGGTTCGCGCCGGAGCAACGGAGGAGGCGAGGACCATCCTCCGCCACGAGGAGACTCTTCCTCTGTTCGGTCATTACCCGACGTACGTCGCGCAAATCTACGCCGAGCTCGGCGATCTGGATGAGTGCTTTCGTTGGCTCGACAAGTCGTTCGCGGCGCACGATCTCCCAATCATGATGATCCGCTTCGACCGACGGTACGAGAACATCCGCCGAGATCCTCGATACCAAGACTTGTTGGCGAAAATGAACCTCGCGTAGTTGCGAGGGGGATCGATCCGCCCCAAACCGCTCCGGGGTGGCCAGTGCGGGCCGCTCTCCTCCCGTCGTGTCCCTCGGGCCACGACGGAGATCTACCTGTCTACTCCCGCCATCACGCTTTCCGGATTGCCGGCAAGCACGGAATCGCGCTGGCGCGCCCAACGCCGCCGCAGAGAACTAGAAAAAGTCCGGTCGGCCCCCCTCCGACATCTCCGGTCGACCCCGGACCGAAGAAGCTTCGGCGGGCCAGCGAACGGCGCGCGGCCGCCGGCTCTCCGTTCCGAAGCGCTGGGGTCGCCCAGTTCCCGGTGACGCCGGACCCGAAATCGGGGCCACCGCCCTAGGCGTAGTTCGATGCGCGCGCTCCGTGCAGCGCCTTCTCGAGGGTCTGGGCCGCGCCCCGTGTGTCCCCGAGCTCCGCGCGTGCGATCGCGTGGCGGAGCAGCTCGTCGAGCTCGGGGGGAAGGGGATTCTGCGACCGGGGCAGCAAGCCGCGAGCGAGTTCGACCGCTCGGGGAATCTCTCCGCGCTGGACGGCGACTCCGATCAGCGGCCAGATCGCCATCCAGTCGCAGGGGTAGGAGTTCGGAATTTCGTGCCAGATCGTGAGGGCCCGGTCCCCCTCCGCGGCGGCCCGATCCAGGTCGCCTTCCCGCCAGGCCACCCAGCCGGCCGTCGCGTGGGCCATCGCCGCGTACTCGGGAAGTTCGGCCGCCTCCGCGGCCGCGAGAACCTCCGGAACCAGGGCGTCGGCCGCGGCCACCTGGCCCGCGCGTCGCTCCGTCGCCATCAGATACGTGATCGCCCGAGATCGGTCGGTCGTCAGACCCATCCGTTCCGCTTCGCGAAGGGACGACGTGAGGAGCTCGCGAGCGGGTTCCGTCTCGCCGCGCCAGAAGTGACAGAACCCCAGACAGAAGACGGCGCCGTTGATCCACTCGAGCTCGCCGGATTCCTTCGCGGCCGCGAGAGCCCGACGGGCGTACTCCAGCCCCGCGTCGGAACTCCAACCCCGATGTTGCATCCAGTCGAGGCTGCGCAGATCGTGGTACAAGTGGACCCGATCGATCGCTCGGGGACTGTGCTCGAGGAACGGTCGGATGCGGGCGAGAGTCGCCGCGTAGAGCGGGGCGGTTCCCGGCTTGTCCGGCCGCCAGTAGTACACGTCCATCCGCAGTCGCTGGACGCTGACCCATTCCGTCCACCCCGGATCGGTCGGTCCGGCGGGGAGGGAGTCTCCGAGGATCCGCTCGACCGTGTCGCAGCTCGCGAGCGCCGCGTCGTAGTCGTGAATCCCGTCGTACCCCCACCCCAGGTTGACCCACGCCTGGGCCTGCGGAATGGGGTCCAGTCCGACGGCCAGCCGGGTCCCCCGAAGGTACGTCGCGATCGAGTCGGCGTGTCGACCGAGATGCCAGAGACAGTCCCCCAACTGTCCGGCCACTCCGACCCCGCGTTCCCGGAGCGCCCGATCGTCGCGATTTCGGCCGATGGCTTCCTCCAGGAGGTTGAGCGCCACCTCGTACGCGGAGGCGGCGTCCTGCCGCGCGTACACCTGTTCGGCGCGGTTCCCGGCCCGGAGGTAGTATGCGAGCGCCGTTTCCGGCGCGTTGCCCCGCAGAAAGTGGTTGGCGAGCTCCCCGGCTCTCTCGTTGGCCCGGCTGCCCCAGGCCCGCTCGAGGGTCTGGCCCACCCGGAGATGGTACCGTTGACGTCGGACGAGCGAGAGGCCGGCGTAGAGGACGTCCCGAGTTTGCTCGTCCCCGAACTGGTAGACCGACCGGCCGGGGGCGTTCTCCTTCTCCCGGAGCAGCCGGGCTCGCAGCATCGCCTCGACGAGGAGCAGCAGTGCGTCGGAATCGATCTCCGTCACTTCCTGGAGGGGGTCGAATTCGAACTCGTTCCCAAAGACGGAGGCGATCGCGAGGACGTTCTCCGCCTCGGGTCCGATCCAGTCCACTCGGCGACGGATCACTTCCCGGACCGTCCTCGGCACCTCGATCCGTGCGTCGGGTCGTGTCCGCCACCCGTCGGGGGTACGGATCAACCACTGGTCCTCGACCAGCGACCGACACAGCTCCTCGACGAACAGCGGGTTGCCGCCCGACTTTTCGAGCAGAGGCTGGACCACGG
>JASHVP010000068.1 GCA_030044475.1 Thermoplasmata archaeon
GACCTGATCACCGAATACCTGCAGGCGGCGGGGAAGGCCCCGGACTGGTACTGGCGGACCGCCGGTCGGCTCGAAGGGACCGACGCCGACAACCTCGAGGAGCTCCTGTCGAGCGCCTTCGAGGCGGGCGCCTTCATCGCCCACGACCACCCCGAGGACGTCGAGCTCGTCTGGGTCACCGAGGCGGAGTGCGAGAAAGAGCGACGTCGGGAAGAGTCCGGCGAGCAGCGCGAGGCCGCGAAGAAGGAGCGGTCGAGCCTCAGCCACTACGCGTGACCGCGACCGAAGCGCAGACTAAGTAGGGTCCAGCCCTGCCCCGGCGATGCACCGCGCCGACCCGGCGCAACGGGAACGCTTCGCCCTGGCCGTGCTCGGGGTCACCGTGGCATCGCTCCTGATTCTCGAGTTCGGGATCCCTTCGGTCGCGGGGCAGGGGTGGAGCGCCCGTTCGACCGCGCTCTCCGGCCCGAGTGTCGTCCGCACGGTCACGGTGGGCGGTTCGCCGAACGACGTTGTTTACGACCCCATCAATCACGATCTGTACCTCTTCATGGAGAACAACGGAACGGTGGAGGTTCGATCCGCCGCGAACGGGGCCCTGGTGCGCACCGAGGGCCCCTTCTCGGGCGTCGGTCCGGGCATCTCGGCCTGCGCCAACCCGTCCTGTATGGCGGTCGATCCCCGCACGGGTGAGGTGTTTGTCCCGAACTCCACCCGGATCGAACTTCTGTCGCCGAACGGAATGGGTCCCGTCCGATCGATCGCGGACAAGGCGGTCGCCGTGTCGATCTCCTCGGATCCCGCCACGAACCAGATCTACGCAATCGACGGCACCGGGCGGGTCTCGGTGTACAACGTCTCCACGCGGACCCTCGCGGAGACGCTCACCCGTCCGCACCGGGGACCGGGCGGGTATCGCTCCGGGTTCGGGGTCGTCGCGTACGATTCCGCGGGCCAGAGAGTCGACCTCGTGTCGGGCTGGTATTCTCAAAGCGCGCAGTCTGGGAACGCGTGGGTCTCGGTCGTCGACCCGCGCATGGCGAGCGGCCTCCACGCCACGCACGAGGACCTCGAGGCGACCGGAGCGAGTTCGGGTGCGGTGGACGCGGCTCGGAAGGAGATCTTCCTCGGAGTCAACTTGGCCGGGGCCGGGTACGGCGCGGTGGCCGCGGCGAACGCCTCTACCGGGAAGGGGGTGGGGGAATTCACCCCGCCCGGGTACGGCTTCGGAGAATTCGTGGTGACACTCGCCTACGACGCGTCCGATGCGCTCCTCTGGGCCCTCACCGAGCAGTCGACCGGAACAGGGAACCTGACGGCGTTCGACCCGACGAACGGGACGCTCGCGACGCAGCTCGCCCTCCCGACGGAAGGGGACGCACTGGCCCTCGACCCCGCGACCGGCGACCTGTGGGTCGCGTGCGCGAACGGCACGCTCGCGGAAGTCCACCCGTAACCCGGCCGTCGACCGCTTGTCGGGGCGGGGGGCCCGCCGCCCTCAGATCCCGATGACCGAGTGGGCCACGATCAGCGCGACGAACAGGATCGAGACGGTGTTCACGACCTTGATCAGCGGGTTGATCGCCGGCCCGGCCGTGTCCTTCGTCGCGTCCCCGACCGTGTCGCCCACCACCGCGGCCTTGTGGGCCTCGGAGTGCTTGCCGCCGTAGTGGCCGCTCTCGATGTACTTCTTGCCGTTGTCCCAGGCGGCGCCGCCGGTCGTCATCGTGAGCGCCAGCGGGAAGCCCGACACGATCGTGCCGAGCAAGAGGCCGGCGAGCGCCACGGGGCCGAGCAGGAAACCGACCGCGAGCGGGGTCGCGACCGCGATGATGGCGGGGACCGCGAGCTGCCGGATCGCGGTCACCGTGACGATGTCGACGCACTTGCCGTACTCGGGCTTCGCCTTCCCGTCCAACAGGCCCGCGATCTCGCGGAACTGCCGGCGGATCTCGAAGACCATCCGCTCGGCCGCGATCCCGACCGCGTTCATCAGGAACGAGGTGAAGAAGAACGGCAGGACGGCGCCGATGACGAGGCCGGCGACGACGAGCGGCTGCGAGAGCGTGAGCAGGCCCGTGAACTCCCCCCACGTGTGGCCGTTGCCCCACTGCTGGGCCGCGGCGAACGTGTAGGCGGCGAACAGGGCCAGCGCCGCCAGGACCGCGGAGCCGATCGCGTACCCCTTCGTGATCGCCTTCGTCGTGTTGCCGACCGCGTCGAGCGGGTCGGTGATCGCGCGCGCCTCGGCGGGGAGCTGCGCCATCTCGGCGATCCCGCCCGCGTTGTCGGTGATCGGCCCGAACGCGTCGATCGAGATGATCATCCCCGTGACGCTGAGCATGCTCGCCGCCGCCAGCCCGATCCCGTACAGGCCGACGTAGGCGTCCGGCGCGTGGCTGCTCGAGAAGCCGTTGTACCAGCCGGCCGCGGCGTAGGCGATCAGCGTGCCGGCGACGACGACGATCCCGGGCATCCACGCCGATTCGAGGCCGACCGAGAGCCCGCCGATGACGGTGGGGCCCGCGCCGGCCTGGCTCATCTCGGCGATGTGCTGCACCGGGCGGTACTTCGTGCTCGTGTAGTAGTCGGTGATGACCACGATCAGGATCATCACGATCAGGCCGACGGCGGCGGCCGCGAAGATGCCGAGATTGCCGCCCATGAACCAGTCGACGAGGAGGTAGAGTCCGACCAGGCCGACCGCGGTCGTGGCAGCGAGCCCCTGATACAGGGCCCCCATGATCGTGCCGCCCGGGCGCATCCGGACGAACAGGGTTCCGACGATCGTCGCGACGATCGCCCACGCGCAGACGAGCAGGGGGAAGATGATCGCGTGCGGGAAGAGGACGGTCAGGTCGGTCGCTCCCGGCACCGAGGAGATCAGGTACGCGAGCAGCATCGCGGAGAGCGCCGTGACGACGTACGTCTCGAACAGGTCCGCGGCCATCCCGGCGCAGTCGCCGACGTTGTCACCGACGTTGTCCGCGATGACGCCCGGGTTCCGGGGGTCGTCCTCGGGGATCCCGGCCTCGACCTTCCCGACCAGGTCGGTCCCGACGTCGGCGCCCTTCGTGTAGATGCCGCCGCCGACCCGCGCGAACAGGCTCATCAGCGAGGCCCCGAACAGGACCCCGACCATGCTGAGGACGTTCCCGCCGAACGCCCAGTAGAAGCCCACCAGCTCGAGCAGCGCGAGTCCCGCGACGGAGAGGCCGGTGACGCTGCCGCCCCGGAAGGCGTAGTTCATCGTCGCGCCGAGGTTCCCCTTCCGGGCGTGGGCCGCCGTCCGGACGTTCGCCCGGACGCTGACGACCATCCCGATCGCCCCGGCCAGGGCGCTCCCGGCGACCCCGAAGACGAAGCCCGTCGCGAGGTGGGCCCCGTTCCCCGTGATCCCGAAGGCGAACGCGATGACGACCGCGAGCACCGCGGCGACGACGAAGACGACGGTGTACTCCCGTCGGAGGAAGGCGATCGCGCCCTCCCGGATCGCGAGCGAGATCTCGCGCATCCGCTCGTCCCCCTCGTCCTCCCGGAGGAGGAGCGCGGTCTGCACGCCCGCGTAGAGCAGTCCGACGAGCGAGGCGAGCAGGATCAGCAGTTCCAGTTGGCCGTTCGAGAGGTCCATGGGAGTGTCCCGGAATTCTCGGCGGCTCACGGAGGGCGCATATTAATCTTTGCGCGACCGCCGTCTCGGCGGCGATGTCGGTTTCCGGTGGGACGGCGGTTCTATAAGACCGGGGGCGGAGCACCGCGGAGATGATGCCGGCCGCGCGGGACTCGGACGTCCGGCGGGCCCGCATCGCCTGCCACATCTGCGGTCAGCCGATCGACCTGGCGCGGATGCGGGACCACCTGCGGGCCGACCACCAGGTCGATTCGGCGAACCTCGAGACCCTCTACCTAGAGGCCCGGATCGAGGCGCGACGCGCCCGCCGGTCCCACTCGCGCTAGCTACGGGTCGAACTCGCGCCGGCGGACCCGGTCCCGAACGAGGCCCCGGAACTCCGCTCGGGAGAGCGTGGAGTTGTCGCGGACCCCTCTCCGGCGCAGCGAGACGGTCCCTTCGGCGACCTCCCGGTCCCCGAGCACCCCCAC
>JASHVP010000069.1 GCA_030044475.1 Thermoplasmata archaeon
TTCGTCGCGACCTGGATCTGCTTGAAGTGCAGGTCGCGGGCCATCGAGACCGCGTCCAGGAACAGCGGAGAGAGGGTCGGTTCGCCGCCCGAGAACTGGACCGCGACCGTCCCGACCGGCTTCTGCTCCCGGAGGGTCTTCAGCATGAAGTAGATCTGCTCGCGGGTCGGCTCGAAGACGTACCCCGCGGCGTTGGCGTTCGCGAAGCAGACCGGGCACTTCAGATTGCACCGGTTCGTCAGGTCGACGAGCGCGAGCCCCGTGTGGGACTTGTGGTGGCTGCACATCCCGCAGGTCGTCGGGCAGCCGCGGAACTTGTCGTAGTACGGGTTCTCGTAGCCGACCCCGTCGTGCGCGTAGACCTCCATCCGGAGATAGAAGTCGACGTCGTTGGAGATGATGTCCCAGAAGTAGCCGTGCGCGCGGCACGTCTTCTCCATGATGACCCGGCCGTCCTTCTCCCGGACGATCGCCGGGATGACCTTGATGCACTCAGGGCAGACGGACGCCGTCTTCCTCGGAAGGCCCCGCGGGGCCTGGAACTCCTTCATCACACGGGCCGGCATCTTCTGTTCCTCTCGTTCGGCGTCGCCGTACGGCGCCCGCCGTTCTGGAACGGCCACCCACCCCATCCTACATAACCCATCTGTCGTCCCGGGCGCGACAATTCCCCTCCCCCGTGACGAGGAGTCGCACGGTCGGATTCGCTACAAGGGGGGTTATCCGTCGCCTCCCCAGCGCCGCCCCGCGAACCCGGATGAGAGGTTAAGGCCTCGGTCCGACTCCGGGGGAGGATGCCGACGAAGAAGTCCGGGCGGCGGGCGCGTCCGCGCCAGCCTCGACCGAGCCCTCGCGTCCACACGTCGCCGGCCCGGTTCGTCGGCCGCGACCCTTCGCCGGTGCTCGACAAGTACCCTCCGAAGGCGGACGCTCCCCCACCCCCGCCGCCGATCCGAGCTCCGTCGCCACCCCCCCGGCCCGCCCCGGCCGCGGCGCCGTCCGCGGGATCGGCCCCCAGCGCGTCCCCCGGGGCCGACCCGGCGAACCTCATCACGCTCGAGCGACCGTTCGACGTCGACGGGTTCTCGTCGATGCTCGGGGAGACCGCGATCCGGGTCACGGTGCCGCGGGACGACCTTCCCGAGGTCCTCCGCCGGGTGACCGACTTCATGGGGTTCGGGATCTACGTCTACTCGATCACCGTCCGCCCCGCCCCGTCGGACCTGCTGAAGTCGTTCGTCGTCGAGCTGCAGCGCGTCGACTACTCCGCGGACGCCGGCCGCTGGGTCCCGTTCGTCGAGAAGGGGACCGCGGGCGGCGCCCGGCCGTCCGCCTAGGCTACTTCTGCGGGGCCAACGCCCGGCGGGCGAGCAGGATCGCGAGTACGATCATCGCCACCGCCCACCCGAGCAGCCCGAGGAGGTACACCGCGGGGCCGTACGGGTAGAACGAGGTCGCGCCCGCGAACAGGTTCTCCCGGATCACGGTGACCGCGAGGGTGATCGGGTTGAACGACGCGACGTTGCGGAACCACGCCGGCATCGTCCCCCACGGGTACAGCGCGGCCGAGGTGAGCAGCACCGGCAGGTTGATCGCGTTCACGACCGCGAAGTACGACTGCGGCTGCTCGATGGTGAACCCGATCGCGAGGAACAGCGAGGCGAACATCAGCGAGAGGATCACCACCGCGAGCAGGATCTCGACCGCCCCGACCGGCGTCAGGGCCGCCGTCACCTGGAGCCCCGAGAGGCCGAGCTTGCCCAGCAGGAGCGAGAGGCCGAGGACGAGGAAGGCGAGCCCGATCGGTTGGATCGACCCCGCGATCAGGCGCGAGCCGAAGATCGACGTGGCGGTCGCGGGGGTCGCCGACGTCCGCTTCAGCACGCCGAACAGCCGGTCGAAGATCACGTTCGCGCCGATGAACAGCGTCGCGGTGACCGCCACGAACCCGGCCATGCCGGCCGAGAAGTACGAGAAGTACGTCGGGGCGCCGCGGATCGACAGGATCAGCGCCGCCTGGCCGCCGGGCCCGCTCGCGAGCGCGCCCAGGTTGAACGCCTGGCCGAAGAGCAGCAGGTACAGGATCGGCAGGAGCAGCGCGGTGACGAGCGCCTGGGGGTTCCGGGCCAGCCGCAAGAGTTCGCGCCGCGTCAGCGCGGAGAGCTCGCGCATCATCGGCGGGACCTCCCCCACGCCTGCTGGACCTGTCCGATCCGCACCGCGCGGTCGGTCGCCGTCATCCCCTCGTCCTCCCGGAACTCCCGCCCGGTGAACTCGAGGAACACCTCATCGAGGCTCGGCCGCTTGAGCGAGACGCCGGCGAGGCCGATACCGGCCTTGTCGCACGCCTCGACGAGGCGGGGGACCAACTCCTCGCCGCGCGGACACTTCACCCGGAGGAGCCCGTCCTGCGGGGTGACGGAAACGACCCCGGGGACGTGCGCCAGGGCGGCCTGGGCCGCGAGCGCCTGGTCGGCGAGGGCCGGTCGGACGGTGACGACGTCGCCGCCGAGACGGTCCTTGAGCTCGGACGGGCTGCCGGTCGCGACGATGTGGCCGTGGTCGATGATCGCGATCCGGTCGCAGATCCCGTCGGCCTCGTCGAGGTAGTGGGTGGTCACGAAGACGGTCATCCCGTGCTCCTTTCGGAGTTCCTGGACGTACCGCCAGAACCCGGCCCGGCCTTGCGGGTCGAGGCCGAGGGTCGGCTCGTCGAGGAACAGGACGCGCGGGGAGTGGATGATCCCGACCGCGAGCTCGAGCCGGCGGCGCATCCCTCCGGAGTAGGTCTTGGTCAATCGGTCGGCGGCGTCGGCGATCTGCAGCTTCTCGAGCAGGTTGTCGATCCGGCCGGCGACCTCGCGGCGCGGGACGCCGAAGAGCGCGGCCGCGAGCTGGAGGTTCTCCCGACCGGTCAGGTCGGAGTCGGAGGTCGACTCTTGGAAGACGAGCCCGATCCGCCGCTTGATGGAGGCGGGGTCGGCGAAGACGTCGATCCCGTCGACGATCGCGTGTCCCGCCGTCGGGGCGAGGAGTGCGGTGAGCATCGAGACCGTCGTCGTCTTGCCGGCCCCGTTCGGGCCGAGGAAGCCGTACGCTTCGCCGGCGTCGACGGCGAACGAGACCCCGTCCACCGCCTTGACCGTGCCGTTGTACGTCTTCGCGAGCCCCTCGACCGAGATCGCCTGCGTCATCGGGTTCCCTCCTGGATCAACTGCTGGAGCCGTTCGGAGACCTGCCGCATGGAGTCGCGCGCGTGCGCGAACCCGTCGGCGTCCGACCGCCGGAGATCCTCGAGATAGGAGACGAGGGCCCCCAGGTCCCGGACGGCTTCCTCGGGGGAGCGGGGACCGTAGACCGGGAACGGCCAGTGGGCGTGCTCGTGCACGTTCCGGACGAGCTCGTACCGTCCGTCGTCCCGCTTCCGGGCGACGCCCTCCTGGGCGAGCTCATCGAGGAGCGGATAGACCGAGCCGGGCGACGGCCGCCAGCGACCCGCGCTCATCCGCTCCATGTCGTCGATGATCTCCGCTCCGGTCCGGGGGCTCCGGGAGAGGAGGAGGACGACCCATGCCCGCAGCCCCCGCTTCTTCCCCGAGGCCCACGGGGCGCCCCACATCGACATCGATTTTCCGATATCGAATAATCGATACTTCTATTTGAGCTTGGCACACGCTTCGTGAGCACGGGGAGCCGGGGCGAACTCCGCGGAGTAATTTAGGCCGCGGGGTTCCGCCGCCCGAGGGACGATGGTGGTCGGCTCGGGCGAAGATCGGTGGGAGGCGGAGCTCCGCGCCCTGCGGCAGGAGCTGCAGGAGCTGCGGTCCGAACAGCGGGCGATGGCCCAGGCGATCGACCAGCTCGTGACGACGTTCCGGTCGCTCGCGACCCATCTCGGGATCGCCGCCGAGCCGTACGTGAAGCGCGAGTCGGACCGGACGCGGGATCGGGACGTGCCGGGATTCGGCTAGCCTCCGTCCGATGCCGGTCCGGTACACCGTGCGGCCCGCCGACCCGGCCGGCCACGTCGGACGGTTCTCGATCGACGTCGACGGACTCACCGAGGCGACGTTCGACGTGGTCGTGCCGTCGTGGGTGCCGGGATCGTACCATATCGTCAACTACAGCCGGGGGTTCCACGGCTGGTCCGCCCGGGGCGGCCCCGACGGCCCGGCGCTCCCGATCGAGCGGATCGACAAGGGCCGGTGGCGGGTCTCCACGGGCGGGGCGCCCCACGTCCGGGTCGAGTACTCCGTCTACGGCCACGAGGCCCTGAACGAGTCGTTCGACCTGACCCCCGATCACCTGTTCGTCAACGCGGCGGAATGCCTCCCGTTCGTGGAGCCGCTCCGGGACGAGCCGGTCGAGGTCGCGCTCGAGGTCCCGGCCGACTGGCGCGTCGTCACCGAGCTGCCCGAGGTCGGGTCGCACCCTCCGCGGGTCCGGGCGCCCGACTACGATACACTGCTCGACAACCCGATCGACGTCGGTCGGCCCGAGGTGCTGACGATCCATCCCCGCGGGATCCCCCACCGGATCGTCCTGTGCGGCCGCGGCGGGAACTATGAGGCGCATCTCCTCGAGGAGGACATCGGCAAGATCGTCGAGGCGACGATCCGGTTCGTCGGGGACTCCCCGGTCGCGAGCTACACCTTCTTCTTCCACTTGACCGACGTCCCGGACGGCGGGCTCGAGCACGCGAGCTCGACGTCCTGCGTGTTCCCCCGGACGACCTTCCAACCGGCCGAGTCGTACCGTCGGTTCCTCTACGTCACCTCGCACGAGTACTTCCATCTCTACAACGTCAAGCGGATCCGCCCCGCCGCGTTCGACCGGTTCGACTACACGCGGGAGATGTACACGCGCCTGCTCTGGTGGATGGAGGGAGCGACGGACTACTTCGCGACCCTCGTGCTCCGGCGGGCGGGGCTGCTGACCCCGACGCAGTTCCTCGACGCGGAGGCGAGGCTCATCGCCCTCTACCGCGCCACGCCGGGCCGGCGGTTCCAGAGCCTCGAGGACGTCTCGTTCGGGGCGTGGGTCGACCTGTACTTCCCGTACGAGGACTCGCCGAACCGCTCGATCTCGTACTACCTCAAGGGGCACCTGGTCGCGATGGCCCTCGACCTCGAGCTCCGGGAGAGGTCGGACGGGCGGGCGTCGCTCGAGACGGTCCTCCGGCTCCTCTGGCAGGAGTACGGCAAGGTCGGCCGCGGCGTCGGCGAGGCGGAACTGCCCGCGATCGTGAGCCGGGCCACCGGGATCGACGTCGCCGAGTTCTTCCGGCGCTACGTCGCCGGGACCGAGGACCTCGACTTCGACGACATCGCGCGTCGAGTGGGACTCTCGGTCGCGGAGAAGCCGCGCCCCCCGGGCGACGAGATGCCCGTCCCGGGGCACCTGGGCGCCCGGATCGAGGACGCGAGCGGGCTCGTCCGCGTCACGAGCGTGCTCCTGGACTCGCCGGGGGCGCGCGGCGGCCTCTCGCCCGGGGACGAGATCGTCGCGATCAACGGCGGGAAGGTGACGTTCGCCCAGTTCGGGAAGGCGATGGAGGGGTGCCCCCCGGGAACCCCCCTCGACCTGACGGTCTTCCGGCGCGGGTGGCTCACGACGCTCGCGGTGACGACCGGGCCGCCGCCCCCGGAGAAGCTGGCGTTCAGTCCGCTCGACGCCCCGACCGACCTCGCCCGCCGGATCTACGGGGAGTGGGTGGGGGCTCCGTGGGAGCCGGCCCGGAAGCCGGGAAGCTGACCGCGGACGGGGTCCGGAACGGCACGGCCTTCCGCCCGTACCTCCACGCGCCGTCGATCGCGTACAGCCGGCGCAGCCGCGTGGCGACCCGGTCCCCGATCCGCAGCGCGTCCGCCGGCGGGTCGGCGACCGAGAGCGTCGCGCGGACCCCCGGGGCGAGGTCGACGAGCGCCACCGCGTACGGACCGGTCGCCTCGACCTGCGCGTCGAACTCCGTCGGCTGACCGCCCTTGCCGATGACGGTCACCGCGACGCAGATCCCGCCGTCGAGCGGGAGGCGGGACGCTCGGATCGCGTCGCTCCGCCCGCACGCCCGGCACCGTCCCCGGGCCGGGAACGTCCACGTCCCGCACGCCCCGCACCGGTCGGCGTCGAACCTCCATCGGCTCGGACGGCTCTCAAGGTAGCGCGCCCGGGGGACGTACGCCCCCTCGGAGACGGTCGCCGGAGCGGGATCGCTCGGGTCCCAGTCTCCGGCCGGCGTCCCGGAGTCCTCGGGCTCGCCCCACGGCCCGACCCACTCCACCTCGCGCGCGGTCGTCCCGGCGGAGAGCCACCGCACCGCGGCCGTCGTCGCCGCGCCCCCGCGGGACGTCGCCGGAAGGGCCTCGCCGGCCTCGGACGGAACGAACCACAGCGCGACCGCCCCGGCGGGTCGGGCGTTCCCCGACGCCGACTCGCCGAGGTCGGCGGCGACGACCAGCTCGGACCCCTCGACCCCGGACGCCGCCGCGGCCATCGCCGCCCCCAGGTCGGCCGAGTCCCCCTCGGCGCGGAACGTCGGGGCCCGGCCCCCGACCACCGCGGCGAGGTCATCGTCCGAGACGTCCGCGGCCGCCCCCAGCAGTCGGACGCAGACCGGGGGCCCGCCGTCCGAAGGGAGGGCCCGTTCCGCGACCGTCGCGACCAGCGTGAGCGCGTCCTCGTCGGGGCCCAGCGCCGGGGCGCCGTCCCGGTTCCACGACGGGCGGTACGCCGCCGACCGCGCGACGCGACGCACGGTCTACCCCACCGAGAAGAGCGTCACCGCGGCGGTCGCGCCGGCGCCGCCGAC
>JASHVP010000070.1 GCA_030044475.1 Thermoplasmata archaeon
ATCGCGACGTCCGCCGACCGTCCCAGACGCTCCAGCTCATCGCGGGTCCGCGAGCCGCAGAACGCCGCGATCGCCGCGTCGACCGGCGCGCGGTGGGACAGTCGGTAGTCGCGGTCGTCGAACGTCGGGTCCGAGAATCCGATCAACGCCTTCAGGCGGTGCCACGCCTCGGGCGTCGGCGCGGCGACGACGACCCACCCGTCCGACGCTCGGTGGACGTCGTACGGGTGCAGCCGGGCGTGGCCCGAGCCGTGCCGACCGCGGACGACGCCCCGGAGAAAGAAGTCGAGCGCGAGGTTCTCCAGCAGGACGAAGAAGATCTCGTACTGGGCGACGTCGACCGACTGCCCGCGTCCGGTCCGCTGCGCGTGGTAGTGCCCCATGAGCGCCGCGGTCGCGGACGCGAGGCCGGTCACGGTGTCGTTGAGCGCCGTTCCCGAGCGCATCGGAGGCTCGGGGTCCGGATTCCCCTGCAGCGAGAGATAGCCGCTGTACGCCTGCGCGGTCAGGTCGTAGGACGGTTGCGCGACCCGCGCCGGATCGCCCGTCTGCCCGTGCCCCGAGACGTGCACGATCGTGAGCTTGGGATTGGCGGTCCACATCTCGTCATCGGAGAGCCCGAGCCGCGCGTAGGTCCCCGGTCGCGACGACTCGATCCAGATGTCGGCCCACCGCGCCAGGTCCCGGAAGACGGCGCGGCCGTCGGGCGACCGCACGTCGAGACCGACGGAGAGCTTGTTGCGGGAGTACTGGACCCACGACTCGGAGACCGCATCCTCCGGGGCACCCCCCGGAAGCAGGGGCCGCAGGGTGCGGGTCGCGTCCGCGTACGGCGGTCCGAACGGCGGGCCCTCCACGTGGACGATCGTCGCACCGAACTCCCCGAGATAGGTGGCCGCCCAGGGGCCGGCGACGAACCGGGCCGACTCGAGGACCTTGAGTCCGGTGAGCGGACCGAACGCGGGGACGACCGTCGCAGAGGTCGACGAAGACACGGTCTGCGAGTCGACGTTCGGTCGATAACCGAGGAGGTTCACCGGCAAACCTCGAGGATGAAGTAGCGCGGCCCGGTCGAACGCCGATGCCCGAGCCTCCCTGGGTGCGGTACGAGGGCGCGCGATTCCGCGACGAGCTCACGAACTACAAGATGGCGAACCACCCGTTCAAGACGCATCCGTTCTTCGGGCAGGTCGAACGGGGGGACGCACCGGTCTCCCTCGTCCGGTCGTGGGTGAAACAGTTCTACCCCTGGCTGGCCGCCGTCCCGGTCGCGATGGCGGAGCGGTTCGCGAACTGCTCGTGGGACCCGCAGAATGACCGGTACCGCCGCATGATCCTCGACCAACTCGTCGAGGAGGCCGGCGACCCGAAGGGGAAGGAGCCGGGTCACCCGGAGCTGTGGCTCCGGTTCTGCGAGGGGATGGGCGTTCCCCGCTCCGAAGTCCACGCGGCCCCCCTCTTCCCGAACACGATGGTGGCGATCGACGACTTCCTGTACACGAACCGCGTCAACCCGTTCTACGTCTCGGCGGCCGGCTCGTCGGAGCCGCCGAACGTGGAGCTCTGCGCCCGACTGCTCCCGGCGTTCCGTTCCCACTATCGGGTCGCCGAGAGCCACCTCGAGTACTACCGCCTGCACGTCACCGCCGACGTCGAACACAGCCAATGGATCGGCGAGATCGTCGCCGGTTTCGCGAACACGCCTGAGGTGCGCAAGCAGATGTGGGACCAGATGCTGCGCGGGTTCTCGATCCACGCGATGCTCGTGGACGGGGTCGTCGCGGCCGAGAACGGCGGCGCCGGGAAGGCTAAATAGGAGCGGCGAGGTTTCCGAACCGATGGCGGAGCCGTACCGTCCGACCGCGTCCCGCGCGGCGGGCCGACGGGCCGCCGCGACCTGGCTCTGGTGAACGGGAGGCGCCGGGAGGGCGCCCATCCCGACGTGCCCCGCACGTTCCTGGGCCGTCTCCCCCGGCGCTTCCCTCGAGAGCCTCCCCTCGAAGGAAACGCAGCATGTATGGCAAAACGGTCCGACTGAAGCGGCTGTTCCCCGACCCGACGCGACGGCTGTTCTCCGTCCCGCTCGACCACGCGGTCTCGATGGGCCCGATCGACGGGATCGAGCAGCTGGCCCCGCTCGCGTCCGACCTGCAAGCGGGGGGGGCGGACCTCCTCATCGTCACGAAGGGCGCGGTGCGGGAGCTCGTCCCCGTGCTCGCGCCGACCACGAAGCTCGGCATCCACGTCTCCGCGTCGACCAGCCTCGGGGCGACCTCGAACCGGAAGGTCCTGGTCGGCACCGCCGAGGAGGCGATCGCCCTCGGGGCCGACCTCCTCTCGGTCCAGGTCAACTTCGGGGTCCCCGAGGAACCCGAAATGCTCCGAGACCTCGGGATCGCGGTCGACCAGTGCCGCGCGCTGGGCCTGCCGCTCTTGTGCATGGCCTACGTGAAGACGGCCGACGGCGGGAGCCCCGACGACCTCCGACACGCCGCCCGCGCCGCGGCCGACACGGGAGCGGACATCGTGAAGACCAGCTACCCCGGTTCCGAGGAGGAGTTCGGGCGGCTGTGCCGGACCACCCCGGTCCCGGTCCTGATCGGGGGCGGAGTCCGGCTCGACGACGAGGAGCGGTTCCTCGCCCTCGTCCGTGGGACGGTGCGGGCGGGCGGCGCGGGGATCTGCATCGGACGGAACCTCTTCCAGCGGCGCCCGGTCCTTCCTCTGGCCCGCCGGCTCGCGGAGATGCTCCACGGGGGAGCCTAGGACGGTCGGATCGTGTCGCTGGACCGGATCGTGGTGGGGGTCGAAGGTCCCGACCCGGCCACGAACCTCGCGATCGTGGAGCGGGCTCGGCGCCGGGGATTCGTCCGGTTCGTCGTGCCCGAGCCGATGTCGTTCCCTTCCCCGAGGTCGGAGGAGGTGTATCGGCGCTCGGGCGACCGGCTGGTCGGCCCGGGCCCGGCGCGGCGAGAGCTCTCGATCCACCGCGTCCGAGGGGAGGCCGACCTCGATCACGCCCTCTCGTCGGGCGGGGAGACGACTCCGATCGTCCTCGAGTTCGACGGAGACCGGCTGATCCCGCTCGAGAACGCGATCGCCCGGCGCGGGCGAGGCGCCCGCCCGTGGGTCTACGTCGACGCCCCCCGCGAGGTCCCCGGCGCGCTCGGGGCCCTCGAGCACGGGGCGGAGCGGGTGATCGCCCGGGTGCACGCGCCCGAGGAGGTCGACGCGCTCGAGGCGGCGGCGGAGTCGGAGGGCGCGGTCGCCCTGGAGTGGAGGACGGTGGGTCTCCGCGCGGTCCGGTCCGGTGGGGTCGGCGACCGCGTCCTCGTCGACACGACCTCCCTGCTGCGGCCTGAGGAAGGCCTCCTGGTCGGAAGCGCGGCGGCGTTCCTGTTCCACGTGGCGAGCGAGGCGGTCGGGTCGGCGTTCAGCCGCCCCCGCCCGTTCCGGGTGAACGCCGGCGCCGCCCACTTGTACGTCCTGATGGCGGACGGCACGACCCGGTACCTCTCGGAGCTCGCCGCCGGCGACCGAGTCCTGGCCGCGGTCCCGAAGGGACCGACGCGTCCGGTCCGAGTGGGTCGGGTCAAGATCGAGCGGAGACCGCTCATCGTCCTCGACGCCGACGACGATGGGAGCTCCCGCACCGTCTTCCTGCAGGAGGCCGAAACCGTCCGGGTCTCCACCGACGCCGGCCGTCGATCGACGACGGAGATCGGGTTGCCGGCGCGGGTCCTCGGAGTGGGGCTCCCGGCGGCCCGCCACCTCGGCCATGCGGTGGAGGAGACGATCCTCGAGCGATGAGCGGCCCCCGACCCGCGATCGTGGTCACGCTGCCGGCCCGGTCGGCCGACGCCGCCCGGGCGGAGATCGCCGCGGTGGCCCGGTCGGGAGCGGACCTCGTCGAGATCCGCCTCGATCGGTGGCCCGCGAGCGCTCGGCCCGAGCTCCGGTCGCTGCTGCCGTCCGCGATCCCTCTTCTCGCGACCCTTCGGTCGCGGGCCGAAGGAGGCGAAGGTCCGGACGACCCCGAGGCGCGACGGGAACCGCTGCGGGCCGCGGCCGG
>JASHVP010000006.1 GCA_030044475.1 Thermoplasmata archaeon
CGCCCCCCCGCACGAAACGGCGTCTATCTCGCCGCGGCCGGGGCGGCGCGACACCGGCGGGCCGACGTCGGCGGGCACGGGCAACGATTTTCCCCCCGGCCGGCGTGGCGCCCCCGATGCCCACCGCTCCGCCCTCGGTCCCCGACGGGTTCATCGCCTGGATCGAGGGGCTGCCGAGCTCGGGGAAGACGACGCTCTCCCGGTCCGTCGCGGAGCGGCTCAAGGCGAGCGGCCGGAGGGTGGAGATCCTGGACGGGGACGAGGTGCGCCAGATGTTCTCCCCGGAGCTCGGGTTCTCGCGGAAGGACCGCGAGATGCACGCGCGGCGCGTCAGCTACGTCGCGCGGATGCTCGCCCGCAACGGCGTGGCCGTGCTCGTGGCGATGATCACCCCGTACGAGACCTCGCGGCAGGCCGCCCGCGCCGGGGTCGGACCGCGCTTCACCGAGATCTGGCTGAAGTGCCCGCTCGAGGTCTGCCGCCAGCGGGACGCCAAGGGCCTCTACGAGCGGTCCCGCCTGGGCGGGGTGGCGCGCCTGACCGGCGTCGACGACCCGTTCGAGGAGCCGCTCGCCCCGGACCTGACCGTCGACACCGGCCACCTCTCGGTGCCGGAGGCGACGAACCAGATCCTCGAGCACCTCGTCGCGAAGGGGTTCCTCCCGCCGCCCGCGACGGGCTGACGTGTCTCACTCGGCCTTCGAGGCCGCGGATCGGCCCCGGCCCTTCGCCGCCGGTTCCTTCGGCGCGTCCGGCCGACGGGCGGCGAACTGATCGGCCTCGGTCGACCCCTCCATCGCGAGGGTCGAGGTGAGCCCGCCGGAGAGGATCTGGGCGACCTCGTCGAAGTACCCCGTGCCGACGAACGTCTGGTGCTTCACCGCCCGGTAGCCGGCCTCCTCCGCGGCGAACTCCTCCTGCTGGAGCTCGGAGTAGGCGAGCATGCCGCGGTCCTTGTACTCCTGCGCGAGCCGGAACATCGACAGGTTGAGGGCGTGGAAGCCGGCGAGGGTCACGAACTGGAACTTGTAGCCGAGCTCCGCCAGCGCGCCCGGGAACCGGCGGATCTCGGCCGCGGAGAGCTTCTTCGCCCAGTTGAACGACGGGGAGCAGTTGTACGCGAGGAGCTTCCCCGGATGCGCGGCGCGGACCGCCTCCGCGAACTGGCGGGCCTCGTCCAGGTCGGGGCCGGCGGTCTCGAACCAGAGGAGGTCGGCGTACGGCGCGTAGGAGAGGGCGCGGGCGATCGCCGCCTCGAGGCCGTCCCGGATCACGAAGAACCCCTCGCTCGTCCGCTGGCCCGTGATGAACTCCTGGTCGCGCGGGTCGACGTCGCTCGTCAGGAGCCTCGCCGACAGCGCGTCGGTCCGGGCGATCAGGACCGTCGGGACGTCGAGGAGGTCGGCGGCGAGCCGGGCGGCCCACAGCTTCTGGTTGAACTCCCGGGTCGGGACGAGGACCTTGCCGCCGAGGTGGCCGCACTTCTTCGCGGACGCCAGCTGGTCCTCCAGGTGGAGGCCCGCCGTGCCCGCCTCGATCAGCGCCTTGGTCAGCTCGAAGACGTTCAGGTTCCCGCCGAAGCCGGCCTCGGCGTCCGCGACGATCGGGGCGTACCAGTACGTCGATCCCGCCCCGGCGGCGTGCTGCTTCTCGTCCTCGCGCTGGAAGGCGTGGTTGATCCGGCGGACGAGCGTCGGCATCGAGTCGGCCGGGTAGAGGCTCTGGTCGGGGTACGTCTGCCCGGCGTCGTTCGCGTCGGCCGCGACCTGCCAGCCGCTCGCGTAGATCGCGGCGAGCCCGGCCTGGACGACCTGGACCGCCTGGGTCCCGGTCATCGCCCCGAGCGTCGGGACGTACGGCTCCTGCCGGAGGAGGCCCCAGAGCCGCCGGGCCCCGAGCGTCGCGAGGGTGTGCTCGACCCGGACCGAACCCCGCAGGCGGAGGACGTCCTCGGGTCGGTACGGCCGGAGGATGCCGGCCCATCGTTCGTCGGTCTTCCACTCCGCGGCCAACTCCTCGCCTCCCGTCATACGACGTCCCCTCCGAACTCCCGGTCGAGCCGGTCGGAGTACCGTGCCGGAAAGAAGTCGGGGAAGTCGTCCCCGGTGGCGAGCTCGTCGAGGACGACCGACGCGCCGGCGAGCGACGCCGCCGTCGCGGCCGTCTCCGGTCGCTCCGCCCGGAGGGCGACCGCCTCGTCGGCGATGACGGTGCGGACGGCGTCGGCCGTGAGCGGCCCGCTCCCGTCCACCGGCACCGCGTACCGGACCCACTGCCAGAGCTGGGCCCGGGCGATCTCGACCGTCGCGGCGTCCTCCATCAACTGGTCGATCGGGACGCATCCGATGCCCCGGAGCCAGGCGTCGAGGTACCGCAGCGCCGCCCGGACGTTCGTCCGCACGCCGCTCGGGCGGACCGGTCCGGGCGGCACCCGGAGGAGTTGGTCGGCCCGGATCCCCGGGGTGCCGGGGTGGGTGGCGACCTGGTTCGCCCCCGCCATGCCGTGGTCGAACACCTCCTGGGCGACCGCGACGAGGCCCGGGTGCGCGACCCACGTCCCGTCGTGGCCGACCGCGACCTCGCGCTCCTTGTCCGCCCGGACCTTCGCGAGCGCGGCCGCGCTGGCGACCGGGTCCCCCCGGATCGGGATCTGCGCGGCCATCCCGCCGATGGCGTGGGCCCCCCGCCGGTGACAGGTCGTGACCAGCAGCCGCGAATAGGCGTCCAGGAACGGCGTCGTCATCGGCAGCAGCGCCCGGTCGGGGAAGATCGCCGCCGGGTCGTCCCGGTACTGCTTGAGGAAGCTGAAGATGTAGTCCCAGCGCCCGCAGTTCAACCCGGCGGAATGGTCCTTCAGCGCGAAGAGGATCTCGTCCATCTCGAACGCCGCCGGGAGCGTCTCGATCAGGACCGTCGCGCGGACCGTTCCCCGGGGGAGCCCGGCCCATCGCTCGGCGACGTCGAAGACGTCGTCCCAGAGCGACGCCTCGCCGTAGTGCTCGACCTTCGGGAGGTAGAAGTACGGCCCCGTGCCCCGGGCCACCAGCTCGGCGGCGTTGTGGGCGAAGTAGAGACCGAAGTCGACGAGGCTCGCCGAGAGGGGAACGCCCCCCACCGTGAGGTGCCGCTCCTCGAGGTGCCAGCCGCGCGGCCGGACCATGAGCGTCGCCGGCGCGTCGTGCAGCCGGTAGTCGCGGCCGTCCGGGCTCGTCCAGCGGATCGTCCGTTGCACGGCGTCGATCAGGTTCGCCTGCCCCCGGAGGGTCCCGAGCCAGGTCGGCGCGTGGGCGTCCTCGAAGTCGGCCATGAAGACCCGGGCGCCCGAGTTCAACGCGTTGATGATCGTCTTCCGGTCGACCGGCCCGGTGATCTCGACCCGACGATCGACGAGATCCGGCGGCGGGGGAGCCACCCGCCAGTCGGATTCCCGCAACGCGCGGCTCTCCGGGAGGAACCCCGGACGGTGTCCCTCGCGCAGCGCCTCGCGGAACCGGGGGCGGGCGGCGAGGAGCTCGCGGCGACGCCGGTCGAACCGGTGGACGAGGTCGCCCACGAACCCGAGGGCCTCGTCCGAGAGGACCGGGCGCAGGTCGGACGGAACGGGGCCCTCGACGCGGACCGAGGCGACCCGGCGTTCACCGGGGAGCGGCTCGCCCGGGGGTGGGGGCGCGATCATCGGAGGTCCCGGGGCGACGGAACCCCCGGGGGAGTCGGACCGGCCGGGGAGGATAACTAGCCTTCTCCCGCGGGCGGACCCCCGTCCTCGGACGATCGCCGGTCGGCGGTCCTCCGGCGACCCCCGGTCCTCCCGTCCTCACGGCCCCGGGGCGTAGACGAGGTCCCGGAGCGCCTCGACGATCCGGTCGTCGTCGTTCGGCATCGGTACGCGATGGTAGCCGACCTTCTGCTGCGCCGCGAACTCGCGGACGACGTGGTCCAGGTCGTAGAGCACCTCGAGGTGCTCGAAGACGAAGCCGAACGGGGCGACGAGCTGCTCCGGGTGCCCCCGGTCGCGCCACTCGACCATCTTGTCGTTGATGTCGGGGGTCAACCACGGCTCGGTGGTGTTGCCGGGGCTCTGGTAGGTGAAGTCCCAGAACGGCGGACCGGCCCCGCGCGCGATCCGCCGGGCCGTCTCGGTCACGATCTCCGGATACGGGTCGCCGGCGTCCCGGTGGCGCGCCGGGAGGCTGTGGGCGGAGAGGAGGACGACCGTGCCGGCCGGGAGCCGAGCGAGCTCGCGGTGGAGCGCCTCGGTCCAGTATCCGATCCAGTGCGGGTTCGTGTGCCAGCCGGTCCGCAACGTGACCTCGGGCGGGTGGGCGGTCTTCGCCCTCCCGGCCGCGATCGACCGCTCGTACGGCGCGAGGATCCACGGCGAGGCGTACGGCGAGAGCGGGATCGCGATCAGATGGCGGACGCCGGCGTCCGCCGCCTCCCGGATCGCGTCGGCGGCGTGCGGCGCCCAGTGCTTCGTGCCGAGGAAGACGGGGACGGGCCGCCCCTCGCGCGCGAGCCGGGCGGCGAGTTTGACGCGGAGGGAGCTGATGATGCGCAGCTGCGGCGACCAGCCGATCAGTTCGTACCGCCGGCGGTACTCCTCGACCAGCTCCGGGCGCGGCGGGTGCCCGATCACCTCCGCGAGGTAGCCGGGAAGGTCGGCCGGCCCGGCGGGGCTGCCGTAGCCCAGGAGCAGCACCCCGCTGCCGTCGGGAAGGGTCGGTTCGGTCATGCGGCCCCTCCGGCGCCGAACTCGTGCACGGCGGTCACCAACGCCTCGACGCACTCCGGCTTCGCGTCCGGCGGAACGCCGTGGCCGAGGTTGAATACGTGCCCCCGGTGGTCCGGGAGCTCGTCCAGCACCTCCCGGGCCATCCGGCGAACGGTCGCCGCGTCCGTGAGGAGCGTCATCGGGTCGAGGTTGCCCTGGAGGGCGATCTCGGGACCGACCGAACGGCGGACCGAACCGAGCGGGACCCGCCAGTCGACGCCGAGCGCGGAGGCGTGCGACGTGCCGGCGAGGTCGAGCAGGTGGGCGGACCCGGTGCTGAAGTAGATCGTGGGTCGCCCGGTCGAGCGGAGCGCGTCGAACACGGTTCGGAGGCGGGGGAGCACCATCGATTCAAAGGTTCTGCGGGAGAGCTGGCCGACCCAGGTGTCGAACAGCTGCAGCGCGTCGGCGCCGGCCCGTGCCTGCATCGTCAGATAATCGATCGTCACGTCGGTGAGCCGGTCGAGCAACCGACCGAACGTCGACGGGTCCCCGAGGAGCATCCGCCGGGTCTCCACGAACTCCCGCGACGGGCGTCCCTCGACGAGGTAGCTCGCGAGCGTGAACGGGGCGCCCGCGAAGCCGACGATCGGCCGATCCGGTCGCCGCTCCCGGAAGCCTCGGATCGCGTCCCCGACGAACCCCGCGTCGCGGGTCGCCTCGAACGCCCCGAGCGACTCGACCTGCGCCCGGGCGCGGAGCGGAACGGCGACCACCGGCCCGACGCCGGGGTCGATCTGGAAGTCGACGCCGAGACCGAAGAACGGGAGCGTGATGTCCGCGAAGACGACCGCCGCGTCGAGGTCGTAGCGGGCGAGCGGCTCCGTCGTCACCTCGACCGCGAGCGCCGGCGTCCGCGCAATCTCCAGGATGCCGTGCCGCTCCCGGAGCGCGCGGTACCCCGGGAGATGCCGTCCGGCCTGCCGCATGAGCCAGACCGGCACGACGTCGACCGGCTCCCCGCGGAGCGCCCGCCCGAGCCGGTCGCGTCGGTTCATGCGCCGCGCCCCATCCCCCGGAAGGCGCGCGCGACCGCCCGGACGACGGCGTCGACCGCGGCCGGTCCGGTCGCCGCCGAGACGAACGTGGTCTCGAGCGGCGACGGGGGAAGGTAGACGCCCTCGCGCAGCAGGGCGTGGAAGAAGCGGGCGTAGCGGAGGCGGTCGACCGCGACGGCGTCGTCGTAGGTCCGGGGCGAGCCGGGGCCGAAGACCACTCCCAGCAACGACCCGACCCGGGCGAGGTGGAAGTCCGGCACGCCCGCCGCGACCGCCCGCTCCGTCCAGGCGGCCGCCAGGTCGCGCGAGGTCCGCTCGAGGCGGCGGTAGAGGGAGGGCGTGAGCGCATCGAGCGTCGCCGCCCCGGCGGCCATCGAGACCGGGTTCCCGGCGAGCGTCCCGGCCTGGTAGACCGGGCCGAGGGGGGCGACCGTTTCCATGACCTCGCCCCGCCCCCCGTACGCGCCCACCGGCATCCCGCCGCCGATCACCTTCCCGAACGTGACGAGGTCGGCCCGCAGCCCGTACTCCGGATGGACCGCCCCGCGCCGGAGCCGGAACCCGGTGATCACCTCGTCGGCGATGACGAGGGCCCCCGCGTCCGCGGCCAAGCGGCCGATCCCGCGAAGGAACCCGGGCGCCGGCGGCACGAGGTTCATGTTCGCGGCGACCGGCTCGACGACGACGGCCGCGATCGTCGGCCCGATCTCCTCGAACCGACGCCGGGCGGCCGCGAGGTCGTTGTACGGGAGCACGACCGTGTCCGCGACGACCGACGGCGGGACCCCGGCCGAGTCGGCGATCGCCGCCGTGGCGACGCCGGAGCCGGCGCGGGCGAGGAGCCCGTCGGAGTGGCCGTGGTAGCCGCCGGCGAACTTCACGACCCGCGCGCGGCCCGTGAACCCCCGGGCGACGCGGACCGCGGACATGACGGCCTCGGTGCCCGAGGAGACGAACCGGAGCCGGTCGACCGTCGGGACCGCGGACCGGATCCGCTCGGCCAGCTCGTGCTCGAGCACGGACGGAGCCCCGAACGAGAGGCCCCGACCCGCGGTGGCCCGAACGGCCAGGACGACCGCGGGCGGAGCGTGCCCCAGGATCGCCGCGCCCCACGAGCCGACCAGGTCGACGTACCGGCGCCCGTCGACGTCCCAGAGATACGGCCCCCGCCCGCGGGCGAAGAAGACCGGGGTGCCGCCGACCGCACGGAACGAGCGGACGGGACTGTCGACGCCCCCCACGAGGTGCCGCTCGGCCCGGCGGAAGGCGCGGCGCGACCGCGGCCCGCCCCCGGCCGGCATCACGGGAGGCCGGCGGCGAGCTCGATCATCCGACGGGGCGGGACCGCGACGCAGGTGAAGATCGGCGTCTCGAGGGCGGTGAACCGGCTCGCTTCCGACGGGCGCAGCGCGTGGACGAGGTCGAGGAACTCCGCGGGGGAGTCGCCCTCGAAGGCGAGGACGAACTCCGCGTCGTCGAGGCCGAACGAATAGCCGGTGTGGATCTCGACGTTCGGGTACTGGTGGCCGATGCGGAAGTGCTCGCCCATGATCCGGCGCCGCTCCTCGAAGGAGAGGCCGTACCACTCCCGCTTCTTGACGAACGGGTAGACGAACAGGTACGGCTTCCCGGACGGCCGCACGGCGGACGACTCCTGGCCCGGGTGCGCGTGCCCGCCCAGGTACTCCGACGGCCGGCCCATCCCGAAGTACCCGTACGGGAAGTCGAGGTAGCCCCCCAGCCCGCCGCCCCAGAGACGACCCTCGTACTCCTGGAACGCCGCGAGGCGGGGTCCGGTGAGCCAGAGGAGGCCGTGGACCCCGGACCGGGTCCCGACGAGCGAGTACGTCCGCACGAGGAGATCCTCGGGAGCCCCGACGATCCGGCGCTCGAGATCGTCGACGTCCCGACGGCGGTCCGCCTCGGGGGTGCGTCGCCACTCCGGTCGGATCGACCAAAAGACGTACCGGACGAAGTGCCGGGGACCCTCGTCCGGTTCCGTCGACCCGCGGGGGGGGTCGGTCACGGGGCGGCTCCCGGCCCGCCCGCCAGGTCCCCGGCGAAGTACGTGACGACGAAGCTCGCTCCGGCTCGATGGATCGCGCTCAGGGTCTCCCGGACCGCGTCGGCCTCGACGAGCCTCCTCGCCTCCGCCGCGGAGCGGAGCATCGCATACTCGCCGCTCACCTGGTACGCCGCGATCGGCACGTCGAAGGCCGCCCGCGCGTCGGCGATCACGTCGAGGCACGGGAGCGCCGGCTTGATGAGAAGGACGTCGGCCCCCTCCGCGACGTCGGCCCGGAGTTCTCGCCGCGCCTCCGTCCGGTTCCTCGGGTCCATCTGGTAGCTGCGACGGTCGCCGAACGACGGCGCGGATCCGGCGGCGTCCCGAAACGGCCCGTAGAAGCTGGAGGCGTACTTGGCCGCGTAGGCGACGATCCCGACCTCGGTCCGGCCCGCCCGGTCGAGGTCGGTCCGGATCGCGGCGACCTGGTGGTCCATCATAGCGCTCGGGGCGACGAGGTCGGCTCCGGCCTCGGCGTAGGTCCGGGCGGTGCGCGCCAATAGCGGCAGCGTCCGGTCGTTGTCCACCCTCCCATCGACCACCACGCCGCAGTGGCCGTGGTCCGTGTACTCACAAAGGCAGACGTCGGCGAGCACGACGAGGTTCGGATCGGCCCCCTTGAGAGCGCGGATGGCGGTCGGCACCGGGCCCCGGGGGTCCCACGCCGCCCGCCCGTCGGGGGTCTTCCGGGCGGGGACTCCGAACAGCAGGACCGCCCGCACGCCCCGATCCGCGAGCCGACCCACCTCGGCGACCGTGCCCTCCACCGTCCGTCGTGCGAGCGCCGGGAGGCCGGCCGGCGCGGGCTGGGCACGGCCGGCGACGAACAGGGGCATGACGAGCCGGGACGGCCGCACGTCGACCTCGGCGACGAGGTCCCGCAACGCGCGCGAGGAGCGGAGCCGCCGGGGGCGCTCCGGCCCCACGTCAGCGACGGCCGTCGGCGGACTCGGAGCCATCGTCGAGCGCCTGCTCGAGGAGATTTGTAAAGCCTTCCTCGGTACTTCGCGACGGCGTGACCACGCGCCGGGCGCCGGCCGCGCGCGCGGCCCGAGCGGTCCGCTCCCCCAAGGCGAACAGCCGGACCCGGGCGATCTGGCGGTCGAACTCCGGACGGCCGAGCATCCGTCGGAATCCCGCCAGGGCCGTCGGGCTCGCGACCGCCCACACCGGGACCGACCGCAGCCGGGCCCGCTGTCTCGCCCCGACCGGCCCCGACTCCCGGACCCGATAGACGACCCGTTCGACGACCCGGGCCCCTCGGTGCCGGAGTCGGCGCGCGAGGTACGGTCCGGCCCGGTTGGACCGAAGGTACAAGATCCGACGACCGCGCACGTGGCCGAAGTGCCGTAGGAGTTCCCGGGCCCCTCCCTCGTCCGCGACGCGGAGCGCGACGAATCCTCGGGCCCGGAGCGCGCGCGCCGTGCCGGGGCCGACGGCGACGACGACCGGGATCGTGCGGAGCGGCCGTTCCCACTCCGGATGCGCCCGGAGGACGGTGTCGGCCACCGCGCGGCTCGTGACCGCCCAGATGTCGGCGACCGGCCGTCGCCGCAACCAGGGGGGAACCCTCCGGATCGGGACGGGGACCGCCGCGATCGTCGCCACGCGGACGACCTCCCAACCGCGAGCCCTCAGGGTCGACGACATCCGGTTCAGCGACGAGGCCCGCGCCAGGACCACGATGCGTCGGTCGGCCGCGGCCGTCACCGGCGTGCGCCCGCGGAACCACCGGAACGGGTGCTGACGTCCTGGTGGCGGGCGAGACGGGCCCCGAGGCGGTTGCCGAGCCGTCCCCCCCGGTCGGCCGGCCCGGAGGTATGGGCCGAGACTCGGATCCGCCCGTCGGGCGACCAGAGGGCCGCATCCAGGGTGAGGCGACCGGAGCGGACCCGGCCGAGCGCTCCCAGCGGAAGGTCGCAGTCCCCCCCGAGGGCCCGGACGACCGCTCGCTCCGGCTCGACGGCGCGCCGGGTCGGGCGGTGGTCGACCGCGCGCACCCGGCGGGCGGTGGTCGGGTCGTCCGTCCGGACCGCGACGGCGATCGCCCCCTGACCGGGGGCCGGGAGCCACCGGGGGGGCTCGAGGAGTTCCGTGATCCGGCGCGCGAGGCCGAGCCGGCGCAGGCCGGCCGCCGCGAGGACGACTCCGTCCAGACCCCGGACCCCGATCTGGTCGAGGCGGGTCTCGACGTTGCCCCGGATCGGGATGACCTCGAGATCGGGTCGCGCGGCCAGCAACTGCGCCCGTCGACGGAGACTGCTCGAACCGAGCCGGGCGCCCTCCGGTAGCGACCGGAACGTGAGTCCCGGGCGCAGGACGAGGGCGTCGCGGGGGTCGTCGCGGGGGAGGTACGCGGCGATCGCGACGTTCCGAACCGGGTCGGCGGGCCAGTCCTTCGTGCTGTGCACGGCGACGTCGACCTCGCCGCTCTCGAGGCGCCGGTCGATCTCGTCGGTGAAGTCGAGGGTCCCGGTGGCCCGTCGCGAACGATCGCCGGAGGTCCGCACCGGGACGACCTCCCATCGCACCCCGGGGTGTCGGCGCGTCAGAGCGGCGACCGCGAGGCCCGTCTGGGCGAGCGCGAGGGGGCTCCCGCGCGTCCCGATCCGGAGGCGTTCGGTCACGGGCCGCCGTCGTCGGCCCGGAACAGGTCGACGATCCGGCGGCGTCGGCGGTCGGCCTCCGGTCCCGGGGGCAGGGCCCGGAGGGTCTCGGTCGGCCCCGCGAGCAGTCGTCGGACGAGCCGCTCGGACATGCGTTCGTAGGCGAGCGCGGCCCCGCGCGAGGTCG
>JASHVP010000071.1 GCA_030044475.1 Thermoplasmata archaeon
GGCGATCGCGAGCAGGCCGACGTCGGTGATCCCGGCGCGCATTCCGACGGCCCGGGCGCAGCTCGCCCCGGAGGCGCCGGTCGGTTCGAGCCCGCCGTGGCGACCGGTCCGGGTCGCCGGTCCGCCGGACGCCCTGCGGGCCGCCGCCGATGCGGCGTTCGACCGCGGCTGGACCTCGCGCCTCGCCTTCCTCGAGCTCCCCGGACGGGCCGACGAGGCGGCCGACCGGTTCCTCGAACGGACCGACGAGCTCGTCCGCGCCGAACCGCTGCGCCCCGACGGCCGCACGAAGGGGCTCGCCGCGTTCGCGATGCTGTCGCTCGACGTCCCGGAAGGGGTCGACGACCTCGGGGCGTTCCAGCGGTTTCTCGAGCGGACCCGCGACACCCTCCGACGCCGCGAGATGAGCGTCGGGCTCTACCGGACGGCCGGCAGCATCGGGTCGGCGAAGTACCCCGCCGGCGCGGTCGTCGGCGCGCCGACGGACCCGGACGCGAAGGTGCCCCGCGACCGGATGCGCGCCGTCGGGATGCGCGTCGGGATCACCGACGTCGGCCTGCTCGCGATCGCCCTCTGCCCCGCCCCGGCGCCGCCGAAGACCCCGCCGAGTTGACCTAGCCGGAACGGCCCGGCGCCCCGGCGTCGTTCTCGAAGTGTCGCTTGAGGGCCATGTACTCGGAGAACGAGATCTGGCGGCGCGCGCGGACCGCCCCCGCCTGCTTGAGCGACGCGATCTGGAACGTCCGCAAGAGCTCGTCGACCGACCGCGCGGGCGTCGGCGCCGGGGAAGCGGCAATCGGCACGGCGGCGATCGGGTGGTCGGCCGTCGACTCCACCGGCCGGTCGTCCCCCGGCCGCGCACCGGCGCCACCGGTCAGGTACTCGGCGAGCCGCGCGTGCTCGACGTCCGTGATCTCCCCGTCGTCCCGAAGGAGGTCGATCAGTTCTCGCTGGCGGGGGCGGTACGCCTCGACAAGCTCGGAGAGCGACCGTTCGATCCGCCGCGCCGGGAGGCCGGCGAGCGGGGTCCCGACCAGCGCGTCGAGGTCGGCCTTCAGCTCGTCGAGCGCGCGCGCGAGCTCCTGGGTCGACGGCGCGGGGGCCCCCGGCGCGAGGTCGAAGCGAGCGGTCAGGTGGACCGACCCATCCGCCGAGCGGTCCGGGCCGAGCGGGCGCTCGACGGACAGCTCGATCTGCCGGCGTTCGAGCGGCACGCGCACGAACGGTCGTCGGCGGAGAAAAGGTACGCGCGGCGGCGAGCGCCGGCCGGGAGGAGGGGATGGTGCAGTCGATTACGGATGTTCACTTACTAACACGGGGTAACTATAATAAGGGCGCCGTCCCTACCTCGGGCGAGGCGACCTCGATGGAGACGGGACGCCCCCGCCGGGGACCGGTGGCCGGGCCGGACGCGTGCGACACGCCGGAGGGGAGGACGCTCTGCCCGGTGCTCGCGGCCGTCGGCGTCATCGGGACCGAGTGGCGGCTCGCGATCGTCCATCGGCTGCTCGAGGGGCCGCAGCGGTTCAGCGAGATCCTGAAGTCGAACCCCCGCCTCAACGCGAAGACGCTCAGCGCGACGCTCAAGTTCCTCGAGGGCCAGGGCGTCGTCCAGCGGACGGTCGTCTCGACCCGCCCGTTCTCCGTCGTCTACTCGCTCACCGAGATGGGTCTCGGGCTCGCTCCGGCGGCGCGCGAACTCCGCCAGTGGGGCGAGAGGTGGCTCCTCCCGCGCCAGGCGTCGGCCGCCCGTGCGAACGCCGCGGCGCGTCGGACCCCGGTGATCCAGGGCGAGCTGCCGCGGGTCGTGCTCGCCGACGCCGACGGGCGCGGCAAGCACTAGGACGTCCGACCCGGCGGAAACGCCCCCTCCCAGGAGCGTTCCACGCCCTCCCATCCCCGGTTCAAATATCCCGGGATCCGATCGATTCGTGCAACCACCCCAGGAAGGGTCCCTCCAGATCGCCACCAGGGGGCAGCACCGTGCCCCGGGCGTGCGAGGGACCCTTCCGTCCCCCTTCTCAGGTTTCATCGTTCGAGGGCAGCGGGGTCCGTTACGGGTCCCCCCTCGTGCCACGGCCGTTCGATGAACGGCTCCGTCGCGCCCCTACCGTCCGCACCCGCACCGGATCGCCGATCCGCCTCCGGGTCCCGACGTTCGCACCGCGCGCCTGCCGTACCGCCGTCGTCGCCGCGTGAGACCGCCCCGGACCGACCGTCCGCCCGCGGTCCGCGTTGTCGACGATAACCGTCGCGTTCTCGGCGATCCCCGGAGAACGAGGGGTTCTCCGCGGCCGCCCGCCGCCTGCGGAAGCTCGGCCGGACCGGTCGGCTCCTCCGTCGACGACGAGCGCCCCGCCGGCGCGCGACCGCTTCCCGGCTTCCGCCGGACCCCCACGCCCCGGTCTCGCGGCGGTCCGGCCGCGGGCACGGGCGCCGGAGCGTGCGTCGCGGGACCCTTCGGGGTGGCCCGCCCGACCGCCGTGACCAGGTCCTCGCCCCGTCGGCCCGGCGGGACGGGGAGGGAAGTTCGAAGACCGTGGATGCCTCGGGCATCGCGTACGAAGACCAACCGGTTCCCGCCTCGTTCGCCGCTCTCCGCCGAACCCGCCTCCGCCGCCTCGGCTCCGTCCGGGTCCCGATCGCCGGTCCGTACCGGCCGACGGCCCACCTGATCGCCCTCCCGGATGGCCGTCTCCTCTGGTGGGTCCGCCTCTGGGAGGTCGACCGCGCCGTCCCCCACCTGATCCCGACCCATCGCCTCCTCCGGTACGCGCGGGCGAGCCGCCTCGTCGCGCTCGAGCGGGAGGTCCGAACGCTTGTCCGGCCGGCCGGGTCCGACCGGTGAGGGAAGAACCCCTCGCGCTGCGGGCCGTCGGCCCCGGACCGCTCCGCCGGGCCTGGTACGCCCGGTTGGCCCGGGCGGCCGCGACGCTGCCGGTCCGCAGCGAGGTCCTGTTCGAGTCGTCCGACGCCGACCCGATCCCGGTCGGCTACGTCCGGCCGTCGGTCGTCGTCGCCGCCGCCGGGGGCGCCCCGGAGCTGGCGCGGTTCCGGGTCGAGACGTCGCCGGCCGCGTCCGAGCGCCGGGGACCGCCGGTCGCCTGGCCGAGCCACGTCGGCGTCGTCGTCCGGTGCGCGGGCTCGCCCGAACCGGCCGGGGTCGCCGGAGAGCGCGCGGAGCCCGAACCGGGCCCCCCGGTCGAGGAGTGGGTCGGCCGGCAGGTCGTGTGGGTCCCCCGGGGGTCGGGGGAGCTCTGGGCGCTGCGGCGGTTCCGGGTCGCGACCGCGACCGCCGAGGCGCTCGACGCCGCCGTCGCGCGCGTCGGCGCGTCGGCCGCCTCCGAATGGTCCTGGCTCACCCGCGCGCCGGCCTCCTACTCCGTCGGGGTCCGGGGAGCGCGAGACTGGGATCGCGGCCGGGTCCGTCGCGCCGGCGCTCCGTCCTGGGCGGTCCTCTCGCCGGAACGGGCCGCCGCCGGAGTCGAGCCGACCCGGGGGATCGCGGAGGGGACCGACCCCGCGGACGGTCACGCCATGGTGTTCGGCGCCTCCGGGGCCGGCAAGACCCGGCTCCTCGCCCGGCGCGCCGCCCGGGCGATCTCGACCGGCGAGTCCGTCGTGGCGATCGACCTCCACGGGGACCTCGGGCCGGCGCTGCTCGGCCGGCTGCCGCCCGCGGCGCGGCGCCGGGTCGTCGCCGTCGACCTCGCTCGGCCCCCGGTCCCCGGGATCTCGGCGCTGCCGCCGGACGCGCCCAAGGAGCGCTCGGCCGCCCATCTTGTCGCGTCGCTCAAGCGGCTGTCGCCCGACGGCGCCGACCTGCACTGGGGATTCCGGCTCGAGCGGCTGTTCGAGATGTTCGTCCGGATCGTGCAAGAATCGGGGGGGTCGCTGGTCGACCTGTACGACCTCCTCACCTCCCCGGCGCGCCGCGACGCCGCGCGGTGGTCCACCCGTCGCCTCGATGTGCGCCGGTTCCTGGACGAGCTCGAACCGATGGCCCGTCGCTCGCCGGAGTTGCTCTGGTCCGCGGCGGCCCGGCTCTCGAAGGTCGTCCTCGTCCCGGCGCTGGGCGACCTCCTGGCGCCGGCCGACGGCGGAGTCCCGGTCGAGGAACTGCTCGCCCGGGGCCGATCGATCGTGGTCCGACTGCCGTTCGCGACGGTCGGGCCGGAGGTGGCGCAGTTCGCCGCGACGTTGGTGCTGGGCCGGATCTACCTCGGATGGGCGGCCCGACCCGGGTCGACCCGCGAGGCGCGCCGGATCCGGATCGTGCTCGACGAGGTCCAAGGACTCTCGCCCCGGCTCGTCTCCGAGATCTTCGCCGAGAGCCGGAAGTTCGGCGTCCGAGTGCTGGCGGCGTCGCAGTACCCCGAACGTCTCGTTCCCGAGCTCCGGTCCGCCGTCGCGGCGACGACGAGCGAGGTGGTGGCGCTCCGGGTCCCGCCGGCCAGCGCCGCGGCCGTCGGGCCGTGGATCGGACTCGCCGGGGCCGAGGCCGAGGCACGCCTCCCCGCGCTCCCGACGGGGCACGGCCTCTCGCGCGGCGCCGCCGAACCGGCCGTGACGCCGGTGCTGCCCCCCGCGGAGGTGGGACCGGTCGACGCCGCCGCCTGGCGGCGGTGCGTGGGCGCGACCCAACGCCGGTTCGGGCTCGTGCGGTCCCGGGCGGAGGCGACCGCCGACGATGCGGCGGTGACCGAGCGGTTGCTCCTCGCGGTGCTGTCCGCCACGGAGACCGGGGCCCCGATCGGGCCCGGGACGATCGTCGTCGCCGCGGGACGCCTGCCGGGGGTCCCGATCCCGGCCGAACTGCTGGCCGACCGGGTCGCGGGGGTCGAACGGAGCGGCTACCTCGACCGACGACCGGACGGCTACGCTCTCACGGCGGCCGGCGAGCGGCGGCTGGGGCTCACGACGGCGACCGGCGCCCGGTCGGAGAGCGCCGAGCACCGCGCGTTGCTGCTCGCCGCCTTTCGCGTGTTCGCCCGACGGGGGTACCGGATCGAGATCGTGCGCCAGGGGCGGTACGACACGACGCTCCCCGACGGCCTCTTTCGACAGCTGGGGGACGTCGACCGGGCGTCCCCGGCCGCGCTCGCGTCCGCGATCGACCGGGCGCGCCGGGGGTGGGCCTGGCGCTGCTTCGGTGGACGCGACGTCCACCTCGAGGCGGAGGTGTCGGGGGCGCTCCGACCGACCCGGATCCGGCACGGACTGCGCAAGGCGGCGGCGCACGACGCGTTCCCGCTGTTCCTGGTCGCCGACCTCGGTCGGGCGCGGCGTGTGCGCTCGACCCTCGCCGCGGAAGGGCTCCGGCCGGACGCGGCGCAGGTCTGGACCCTCGGAGCCGCCCGGTGGGGCGCCGGTCCGGCCGCGGTCGCGCGGGTCGTATGAACCTCCGGCCCTTCCCGGGCCGGATGCGGGCGTTCGTCGCCGTCGAGGTCCCGCCGGATCCGTCCCGCGCCGACCGGGCCGCCCCGGCGCACCTGACGCTCCGCTTCCTCGGCGAGGTCGACCCCGGCCGGCTCCCGGAGATCGAGGCGGCCCTCCGACCGGCCGCCGCCGGACAGACGGCGTTCGACGTCCGCCTCGAGGGGGTCGGGGCGTTCCCGTCCGCCGAGCGGCCGCGGGTCGTCTGGATCGGCGCGACCGCCGGGGCGGGGGAGCTCGTCCACCTGGCCGGCGCGGTGGCGGACGCGCTGGCCCCGGTGGTCCCCGGGGCGGGAGCCGAGCGGTTCGTTCCGCATGTGACCCTGTTCCGGGTCCGGTCCCGGGCCGACCGGGCGCGCGCCGACGCGCTGCTGACCGCCCGGATCCCGGCCCCCGCGCCGAGAGAGTTCCGGGTCCGGGAGATCGCGTTGAAGGAGAGCCGGCTCCGTCCGACCGGGGCCGAGCATCGGACCGTCGCCCGGTTCCCGCTCTCCGGCGCCGAGCCGGCCGGACTGCGCGCACGTTCCGCGCCCGGTTCCGACGATTCCACGCCGGCGAAGGGTGCCCCGTCCCGCGACGATACGATTATGGACCGGGAGCCCGGTCGCCGGCCACTCCCGTCCGGGCGGGGGTCCGGGTCCGTATGGCCGTCCACCGGAGTGGAACGGCAGCGTGGGCGCTCGCCGCCGTAGCGGTCGCGTCGCTCCTCGCGGTCGTGGGCCCGTCCGCGCACGGGTCGGTCTCGGCCCCGTCGTTCGTCGCGCCGGCGCTGGTCGGGGGATGCGCCGGAGCGACGGAGAGCGACCCGTTCCACGGCACGCTCACGGTCGAGGGCGGCTCCGTCCCGGCGAACGCGACCGCGGGCGTCCCGCTCGGCTACGCCTACTGGCTCAACCAGTCGATCGTCGAACAGCCCGGGGACCGGATCCTCGCGAGCTCCTGCGTCGAGGAGAACGGGACGGTCTCGACCGGGGCCAACGGGAGCTTCGCCGTCGCCATCACCCTCCCCGGCGCGTCGTGCTCCCGGGGCGTCGGCGGAGCGTCCTTCTGCACGGTCTCCTCGGGGCCGTATCGCGCCACCGTACCGACCCCGACGACCGCGCCTCCCACCGGCTACGCGCTCGGTCGGCAGGTGAACGGGTCGTCCGTCGCCCTCTCGTGGGTCGACGAGCTGGCGCGCCTGGTCGTCTCACCGGGCGGGTCGATCGAGGTCGCCGCCGGTGCGCCGCGGGCGTTCGCCGCGGTCGGGACGATGGGGAACGGGACGCCGAGCCCGCTCCGCCCCACGTTCTCCTGGTGGCTGAATGGGACGGGATGGAACCTCACCGCGCCGGGCGCGGCCTCCGGCGCGGCGACGGTCGTCGCCCCCGCGGCGTCCGCGGTCGCTCCGCTTGTCGTCGTCGCGAGCGCCGTGGTCGATGGGGTCGTCCTCGCGACCCCCGCGGTCACGGTCAACCTGACGTCGATCCCGACCGAGCTCGAGTACGCGGAGTTGAACCGGACCTCGATCGACGTCGGCGAGCCCGTGCTCGTCTCCGTCGCGGCGGTCGGGGCTCCGGGCTACTCGTACCGGGCGACCGTCGACCCGGGCCTCTCCGCCGCGCCGGTCGACGCCTCCTGCGCCACGGCCCCGACGAACGGGACCGACGACGTCGACTGCACCGCGCGCGTGACGTATGCCACGGCCGGGACCGCCGACCCGTCGGTCGAGGTCACCAACGGCTACTCGCCGGTCGCGGCGACGATGGCGGCGGTGACCGTCGCGCCGGGGCCCGAACTTGCGGCGACCCCGGCCGCGCCGGTCGGATACGCCGGCTCTCCCGTGGCGATCTCCCTGGCCCCGATCGACGGGACCGGCACCGGCCCGTTCACCGGTGCCTGCCTCGCCTCCGGCGCCGGGCCCACGACGTGCGCCCCGGACGCGGGCCCGACCTGGACGTTCGAGCCGACGTACGCGGACCCGGGGTCGTACCTCGCGCGGGCGTGGGCGCTCGATGCCACGGGCGCGAACGCCTCCCTCTCGGTGCGCGTCACGGTCGTGGCCCCCCTCTCGGTCGCGCCCCCGTGGCCGACGGAGAACGCGACCGCCGGGGCTCCGCTCGCTCTCGTGAGCCAGGTCGCCGGAGGGGCGTTGCCGGCCCGGTTCTGGTGGAACGCGTCGGACGTCGTGGGGACCGTCGACACCGGCTCCCTCACGGCCGACGGACCGCTCGCGCTGACGTTCGTCCCGTCGACCGCGGGCGAGGTCGGGCTCACGCTCACGGTCGTCGATCGGCTCGGCACGGTCGTCGAGGCCTCCACCACCCTCGTCGTCGCCGTGCCGGCGGCGACGGAACTCCGGGCGGTGACCCTCCCGCCTCCCGGCCCGGTCGTGGTCGGGACCGGGGCCACGGTCGCCTGGCAAGCGTTCACGGTCTCGGGGACGCCCGCCGCCACCTTCTCCGCCGACGCGGAGATCGCCCTCACCGGCCCGAACGGCACGGCGGACGCCGGCTGGGTGAATGCGTCGGGATTCGGCCCGCTCCCCCCGCTCGGGGGCGGGGCGTTTCAGGTTCCCGTCGGCGCCTGGCAGGACGGGGCGCTCGCCGTCACGGTCACGTTCGCCCGGTCGGGGGCGATGCAGGTCGCGCTCGCGGGGGCGTCCCTGCCGACCCGGCTCCCCCCGCTCGCGGTGGAGGTCGCCCCGGACGACGCGCGGCTCGTCCTCTCCGCGCCCGACGTCGTCGACGCCGGTCTCCGGACGAACGCCACGCTCTGGCGGGTCGCCGACCGGTTCGGGGACGCCGTGCCGGGGGCCGCGGTGATCGTCGAGACCGCGACCGCCGGCGCCGAGGCGGACCGGATCGCCCGCGCGTTCTCGACCTCGGCCGGAGGGTCCGCGGTCTGGGTGAACTGGTCGGACCCCGGGCCGGGCGCGGCGACGGTCACGATCGTCGACGCGGCGGGCGAAGTCCTCTTGGGGCCGCTCGCGGTCCCCGCCCTCCCGGCCGGCCCCGGGGGGCTCTCCCCGGTCCTCGCGCTCGCGCTGGCGCTCCCGGCGGGGCTCGTCGGGGCGGCGGTCGCCGCGACCGTCCGCCGCCGTCGACGGGACCCGGACGACGATCCGGAGGCGGCCCTCGCCCGGCTCGCTGAGGGCCGCTCGGAGGTCGTCGCGCTCGTGCGCCGGCGCGGACCGTCCACGGTCGGGGAGCTGGAACGGTCGTGGGAGGACGGGCGCGCGCCCCCGGACCTCGCCGACTGGATCGGGGCGCTGGTGAGCGACGGGACGCTCGGGGCGATCGTCGGGTCCGACGGCGTCGCCCGGTTCGCCCTCGCCCCCGGGCCCGTCGGACGCCCGCGGGTCGACGTCGACGCCGCCGCGTTCGACGACGGATTGGCGCGGCGCGCCGCGGCGACCGAGGACGAGCGCGCGCCGCCCGACTGAGCCGCTACGCCGGCTCGCAGCCGACGAGGTCGTAGTACCGGTACGCGGCCTCGCCGGCGGCGAAGCAGTACCGCACCGTCGTGAACCCGGACTTCAGCTCGGCGGCGGCCGCGCGGACCTCCTCCGGCGAGCGGCCCCGGTGGAGCAGGTCGTCGAAGAGGCCGGCGATCCGCTCCATCTCCCGCGGGCCCATCCCGACGCGGGTCACCTCGGGGCTCCCGAGCCGGACGCCGCCCGGGTGCTTCGGGCTCCTGTCGCCGGGGAGCAGGTTCTTGTTCGCGATGACCCCCGCGTCGGCGAGTCGCCGCGCGACCGCCTCGCCGCCGCCCTCCGCCTCGACGCGGACGGCGATGGTGTGGGACCGGGTGAACCCGAGGGACGGCGCCAGCACGTCGAACCCCTTGTCGTGGAGCGCCTGGGCGAGCGCGCGGGCGTTCTCGACCGTCCGGGCGGCGTAGTCGCGGCCGAACTCGAGCTGCTCGGCGAGGCTGACGGCGAGCGCGGCCATCGCGTTCAGGTGGTGGTTGCTGGTGACGCCGGGGAACGCCCCCGACTGGAGCTTCTTCTCGAGCTCGGGGTCGGTCGCGGTGCCGAGCAGGATCCCGTGCTGCGGGCCGGGGAGCGTCTTGTGGGTGGAGGCGGAGAGGACCTGGCAGCCCTCGTGCAGCGGGTCCTGGAACTGCCCGCCGGCGATCAGCCCGAGGACGTGCGCCCCGTCGTACCAGCCGCGGGCGCCGATCTCCTCGAGCGTCGGGCGGAGCTCGTCGAGCGGCATCGGGAACAGGAACAGCGACAGGCCGAACAGGCAGGTCTTCGGCCGGACGGCGCGGAGGATCTCCCGCGTGCGCGGCACGTCGACCGTCATCCGCTCCGGGTCCCACGCGTAGTAGACCGGCTTCACGCCGCGCAGGCCGAACGCGCCGAAGCCGGCGCTCGAGATGTGGGCCCCGTCGGCGAGCCGGCTCGTGCCGACGAGGTCGCCCGGCTCGGTGAGCGCCTTCAGCACGGCGAGGTTCGCGACCGTCCCCGACGTCGGGCGGACGTCCGCGAACGAGCACCGGAACAGCCGCTTCGCCAGCGCGAGGCAGAGCGTCTCGACCTGGTCGACCTGCTCGTTCCCCTCGTAGTACCGGTCGCCCGGGAGCCCCTCGGCGTACCGGGAATGGAGGTCGGAGATCAGGAGCTCCTTCGCGTACGGGGAGAGGAGGTTCTCGGAGGCGATCAGCGGGATCGCCCGTTCGAACCGGGTCGAGTGCTGGCGGACCAGGTCGCGGACGGTCCGGACGCTCCGCGCCATCTCCCCGGGCGCCGGGGGGTCCGCCGTCGGGAACGGCGCCCCCACCCCTCCGGTTCCACTGGAACGATCGGCGGCCACGTCCCGCGCTCCCGTGGCGCCCGCCACCCCCTCGAACGCATATAGGGAGGTCGGGCGTCCCCGACCACCCGATGGCCGAACCGACCTCCGACGCCGTCCGTCCGTGGCCGGTGCGCCGCCGGTTCTACGTCCCGTACCACGACGTCGACGTGCTGGACCACCTGAACCACGCGGCGTACTTTCCGATGATGGAGACGCTCCGGTGCGACTACTACCTGCCCCGCTCCGGTGCGATCGACCCGGCGCGGCTCGACATCATCATCGCCGAGGCGACGTGCCGCTACCTCGCCCCCGTCGGCTACGGTTCGGAACTGCTCGGCGAGGTCGCTCCGGCGCGGCCGCTCGGCCGGACCAGCTTCGGCCTGCTGTACCGGTTCGCGGACGGACGGACCGGCACGACGACGGCCCGGGGACGCACGGTCGTGGTGACGTACGACTACGCCCGCGGAGCGAAGAAGGAGATCCCGCGGCCGCTCCGGACCATCCTGGAGCGCGACCTCGTGGACCCGGCGTCCGAGGGCTGGTAGCGGCCGCGGGTTCCACGCGCAACGGGGGGGTGGGGGGGCCCCTCAGAACCCGGGATGCGCCGGCGGCTCGGCGATCAGGGGCGGGGGCCACGGGATCGCTTCGGGCCGGTCGCTCCCGTCCGGGACCGTCTCGACCCGGTAGACGACGCCGGTGCCGCGCAGCGCCTCGTGGACCTTCGCGAGGACGCTCCGGAACTCGTCGACCGTCTTCCACTCGAAGACGAGGTCGTGCGGGCCGCGGATGAACGAGAGCCCGGCCGAGCGGCGGACCCGCTCGGCGATCTCGAGGGGGGAGGTCCCCTCGGGGGAGAAGTAGAGGTCGATGTAGCTGTGCATCGGGGGACGGCAGCGGTAGAGACGCCGCGGCCCCCTACTTAATCCTCTCGCACGAACTCGGAGTGCTAGGCCGGCAGGATTGCCGTCCGGGGAAGCGGCGCGTTGCTCCCGCTGGCTCCTCGGCCCCGTCGCCCCGCCAGCGTCGACGGGTCACGGTAAGGCTGCTCCCGTCAGGACCTGACCCGGTGCCCGTGATGGATACCCGCTAGGGCGCTCCTCCGAGCGCTCGTCGCGGGGCCCGCGGCCCAGCGGAACAGAGCGTCTACGAAACCGAACGAGACGCGCCACTCCTCCGAACGTCGCTCCTGCCTGTCACCCCCGCTAAGGACGGTTTCGGTGTGTAAGGGGACGCCCAACCCCCCGGTCCAGCCTAGCGGACCAACGACGGCGGGGGTCGTACTTAGCGCTTCGTCTGCCGGCGGGGGCCTATCGGATGTGCTCCAGGCTGAACGAGCCGAGGTTGAACGACCGCTTGGTGAACGTGTAGCCGACCCAGCTGCGGGCCTGCGCCTCGCCGAGCCCGCGGACCGAGAGGAACGTCTTCAGCTGCTCGACCTTGAGGTTCACCGAGCCGTCGACCATGTGCTCGAGGGTCTCGAGGTCCGACTCCGGGTGCATCCCGCTGTCCAGCACGTAGTAGGCGGCCGCGCCGTCGATCTTCCGGCGGCCGACGAACGGCTGGAGGAAGCGGAACGTCGCGGTCGAGTCGAGGTACGCCGTGAGCGTCGAGACCGACTCGAAGATCAGCCGGTACGTCGAGAACGTCTCCTTGAGCTCCTCCGCGAAGGCGTTCACCGTCTGGCCGAGCTGCTCGAGGACCCCCTTGTCGGTCGACGAGAGGAGCCGGGCGCCCGGTCCGGAGGCGGTCGCCCCGACGGAGCGGGAGTACAGGTCGGCGTACCGGACCATCCCCTTCCGCTCCGCGTCCGGGAGGCCGGGGAAGAGGCCCGCGAGGTCGTCCCGGACCTGGCCGAACGTCTTGTCCGCCACGACCCAGATCGACGGGATCCCGGCGCGCAGCCCCTCGACCGAGAAGAGGCGGGCGAGCACGTCCTTCCCCGTGTGGGCCGGACCGTTGACGAGGATCTGGGCGCCGGTCGGGTACCCGCCGTAGAGCAGGTCGTCGAGCCGCCGGACCCCGCTCTTCACCTTCGTCTCCTGGGCGGCGGCGACGCTGTCGGCGTGCATCCGGTCGGCCTCCACCTCGGCGGCGCGGCCGGCCATCTGCTCGAGCTCCGAGACCCGGGCGCGCAGGTGCTCCTCCCGGGCCTTGAGCTCCGCCTCCTTCTGCGAGAGCTCGTGGCGGAGGTCGTCCATCCGCTGCGCCTCGCTCGCCCCGGCGACGCCGGTGGCGCCGATCTCCCGGCGCAGCTCCTCGAGGCGGCGCGCCTCGATGTCGAGCGCCTGGCGGCGCGTTTGGAGCTGCGTCTCGTAGGCGCCGAGCTCTCGTTCCTTGTACTCGAGCGGGCCGCGCCGACGGTCGAGCTCCTCGGCCGCGATGCGGATCTCCTCGAACTTCGTGCGCAGCTCGTTCTCGCGGGCGACGAGGTCCTTCTCGCGGTCGCCGACCTCCTCGAAGCGGCGCGCGACCTCCGCGTCGACCGGGGCGCCGCCCCGACCGACCAGCGTCTCGCGCTGGCGGGCGCGCTCCGTCTCGCCGGTCAGGTTCCGGACCTCCCCCTCGAGCTGGACGATGCGGCGGCGCAGCTCGGTCTCCCGCTCGACGTAGTCGTGCTCGCGCTGGGCGAACTCCTCGCGGAGCCGCTCGTCGACGTCGCGGGTCGCCTTCTCCACCGCGTCGGCCGCGTCCTTGGCGGAGAACCCGCCCGCGCCCGTCGCTCCGGCGGCCGGGACCTTCCCCTCGACGCTCTCGAGCGCGAGGAGGCGGAGCCGCAGCTCGGCGAGCTCGTCGTCCTTCGCGCGGATCGCGATCTCCCGCTCCTTCGCCTCGCGCGAGCGGACGTACTTGATCACGGCGATCGAGCCCCGCTTGACGTGCTCGACCTCGTCCTCGAGCTGCTTCCGCTTCGCCCGCTCGTCGAACAGCTGCCGCTGGAACTCCTGGACCTCCTGGATCATCGCGGCCGGGTCGAACTGGTCGCTCTTGACGCGGTCCAAGAGCCCGGTGAGCCACCGGACGACGGTCTCCTCCCGCTCTAGGACCGGGGCGAGCTGCGAGGCATCGGCGGG
>JASHVP010000072.1 GCA_030044475.1 Thermoplasmata archaeon
GACATCGGGGCGGATCAGGCGGTTCGCCCCGGCCTGCTCGAGCGCGTGGGCCGTCCAGCCGGCGGTGCGCGCGACCGCGAACGTCGGGGTGAACAGCGCGCGCGGCAGCCCGACCGCCTCGAGCACGACCGCGCTGTAGTACTCGACGTTGGTGAAGAGCCGGGCGTTCGGCTTCGCCCTCCGGAGGGTCGCGAGCGCCGCCGCCTCCACCGCCTCGGCGAGGCGGAGCCGCTCGGGGGTGGCGACCGTCCGGGCGATCCCGTGCAGCACCACCGCGCGGGGGTCCTCGGTCTTGTAGGCGCGATGCCCGAACCCGAACAGGAGCTCGCCCCGGGCGACGCGCGCGGCCACCCATTCCTCGGCGCGGTCCGGGGTCCCCACGGCGTCCAGCATGTCCGAGACGAGGCTGGGCGCTCCGCCGTGGACCGGGCCCTTCAGCGTCGCCAGCGCCGCCGTCGCGGCGCTCGCGAGGTCGGTCTGCGTCGAGACCGCCACGCGCAGGGCGAACGTGGAGGCGTTCATGCCGTGGTCGGCGAGGAGCGCCAGGTACCCTTCGAGGGCCCGGATCCGGTCGGGGGCCGGCGGGACGGCCGAGAGCATCCAGAGATAGTTCGCGGCGTGGCCGAGCTCGGGACGAGGGTCGACGGGGGGCTCGCCGCGGCTCCGGCGCACGAACCGGGCGAGGAGCTCGGGAGTTCGGGCGATGAGCCGGTAGCCCTGCTCCCGCGTGGGAGGATACCCGTACGTCCCGTCTCCGAGGGCGGAGAGGATCGTGCGCAGCGCGTCGAGCGGCGCGAGCGTGGGGTCGAGCGCATCGACGACCGCCGCGACCCCCGGGGGGACGCCCCGGGCGGCGGCCAGCGCTTCGACCACCTCCGGCGACGGGTCGGCCGCCGGGGGGTCCCCGCGCAGGAGCAGGTGGACCACGGACTCGTACGGGACCCCGGGGACGAGCCGACGGACGTCGAAGCCGCGGTAGACGAGCTCGCCGGTCTCGCCCCCGACGAACGAGATGCTCGAGCGACCGACGACGACCTCGTCCAACCCCGGAGAGACGACGGTGGGGGACGGCATCGGGGGGTCGAGCAGGCCGCCGGACGAATAGCGTACGCTCCCCCGGCGAAGCAAACCCTATACGGCGACCTTCGGTCCGCGGCGCCGATGGCGGTTCCTCCGCCCAAACTCCTCGAGCGGGCGCTCCAGCAGCCCGTGGTCCTCGTCCTGAAGGACGGGCGATCGATCGCGGGCCGCCTGCTCGGCTTCGACGAGCACATGAACCTCGCTCTCGACGGGGCCGAGGAGACGTCGAACGGCACCACCCGTCGGTTCGGCCGGATGGTCGTCCGCGGCTCGAACGTCGTGGCGATCCACGCGCCGTCGGCCGGAGGGAAGTCGCCGTGAGTCCGCGCGTCGTCCGTCGCGCGGCGAAGCCGGACCGCCCGCGCCCCCAGGGAGAAACCCTGGCGGTCCTGAAGCTGCTCGCCGCCGCCGGGGCGGACTCCACGCCGGTCGTGCTCACCTCCCGGGAGGTCGGCGAGCGGATCGGGGTCAGCCAGCAGGCCGCCGACCGGTACCTCGTGGCCCTCGAAGCGGCCGGCCTCGTCGACCGGGCCTTGGCCCAGCGACGGCAGCGGCTGCGGCTCACGCCGGCGGCGATGGAGCTTCTCCGCGCCGAGTACCGCAGCTACCGGCGCCTCTTCGAGGGCCCCGCGAGCGTCGCGTTCTCCGGGGAGGTCACCTCGGGCCTCGGCGAGGGGCGGTACTATCTCAGCCAGCCGGGGTACGTCGTGCAGTTCACCGAGCGCCTCGGCTACACGCCCTACCCCGGGACGTTGAACGTACGGCTCGGCGCCGACGCCCTGCGGAAGGCGGGCACGGTCGCCGGTGGGACGGGGATCCGGATCGACGGCTTCCAGGCCAGCGGGCGGACGTTCGGGGGGGCGACGTGCTTCCCCGCCCGAATGCGAGGACGCCCGTGCCACCTGATCCACCCGGACCGGTCCCACTACCAGGACGTCGTGGAGTTCGTCGCGCCCGAGCGGCTCCGCGACTCGCTTCACCTCTCGGACGGTGACCGGGTCGAGGTCTCGCTCGCCGAGTCATGACGCCGGAGTCGCTCGCCCGGGCCGTCGCCCGCGACCGTCGTCCCGCGCCGGCCGAGGCCGACGCCGCGTCGCGCTATGTCCGCCTCTGGGTCGAACCCGAGGCGATCGGCGCCGACCGGGTCCCGGCGTTCGTGCTGATCCTGCACACCCGCGGCTGCTACTGGGCCGACCAGAAGGGGTGTTCGATGTGCGGGTACGCGAAGGACACGCTCGGCCGGTCGGCGACCCCGGCCGAACTCGCGTCGCAGCTGACCCGAGCGCTCGGACACTATCGGGGAGAACCGTACGTGAAGATCTACACCTCGGGCAGCTTCCTCGACGACCGGGAGGTCGACCCCGAGAGCCGGGCCGGGGTGGTCCGGGCGTTCGCCGGGTCCGCGCGACGGCTGCTCTTCGAGACCCTCCCGGAGTTCGCGACCGACGCGAACGTGGCGCCCCTGCGGGAGGCGTTCCGCGGCGAGCTCGAGGTGGCGCTCGGGCTCGAGTCGACCGACCCCGTCGTCCTGGCGAAGTACGTCCACAAGAACGCCCCACCGTCCGAGTACCTGGCCGCGGGAGACCGCCTGCGCGCGCTCGGCGTGCGCGCCAAGGCGTACCTCCTGCTGAAACCGCCGTACCTCAGCGAGTCGGAGTCGGTCGACGACGTCGTCCGCTCGATCGGCGAGGCGAGCGGCCACTTCGACGCCCTCTCCGTCAACCCGGTCCATATCCAGAACGGGACCGTGGTGGAGTGGCTGTACCGGCGGGGCCGCTACCGTCCGCCGTGGCTCTGGTCGGTCGTGGAAGCGCTGCGGAACGGGGCTCCGGTCCGGGGGGCGGCCCGGCTCGTTTCGTTCCCGACCGCCGGGGGACTGCCCCGGGGGCCGCACAACTGCGGACGCTGCGATGCCCGGGTCCTCGCCGCCCTCGAGGCGGCGTCCCTCGACCAGTCGTTCGGCGCGCTCGACGCGCTCGACTGCGCGTGCCGGACGACCTGGTCCGCCGCGCGCGACCTCGAACCGCTCGGGGTCGAAGCGTGACCGACCTGACCCCGCGGCTGCCGCCGCACGCGGCCTCGACGATCGCCCAGTTCCTGCGCGCGCACGCCGGCGGCCCGGAAACCACCGGGGTCGTGGTCGCGCTCTCCGGGGGGATCGACAGTGCCGTCACGGCACGACTCGCCCGCGACGCGCTCGGCGCCGAGCGGGTGCTCGGTCTCCTCCTGCCGGACCGCGGCTACCCCGCCGCCCTCCTCGCGGAGACGGAGGGATACGCGCGTTCGCTCGGCCTCCCGGCGCGGACCGTCCCGATCGACGCGGTCGTCGCGGCGTTCCGGGCGTCCCTCCCGGAGCTCACCGATCGGGTCGCCCTCGGCAACCTGGCGGCCCGGGCCCGGATGACGGTCCTCTACGCGGTCGCCCGGGACCGCCGCGCGCTCGTCGCGGGTACGGGAAACAAGTCCGAGCTCCTCCTGGGCTACTTCACGAAGTACGGGGACGGGGGCGTCGACCTGCTGCCGCTCGGGGACCTCTACAAGACGCAGGAACGGGCCCTCGCGGCGGAGCTGGGCCTGCCGGCGGCGATCCGCGAGCGGGCCCCGACCGCGGGGTTCTGGGAGGGGCAGACCGACGAGGCCGAGCTCGGCTTCTCGTACGAGGATGGCGATCGCATCCTCCACGGGCTCGAGGAGCTCCGGACCGAGGCGGAGATCGCGGAGGCGACCGGAGCTCCGCCCGCGATCGTGCGGGCCGTCGCCGAGCGGGTCGCGCGGAATCGCCACAAGCGTCGCCTCCCGCCGATCCCGAAGATCGGGTTGCGGACCGTCGGCCTCGACTGGCGGGACTGAGGGGACGGCGCCCGAGGTCCGCCGGCGCAAGCTTATCCGCCGAGACGGTTCGACCGACCCGACCTCCGCCGCGAGCGACTCGATGGACCGCGCCACCTACCAACGGCTCTCCGAGCAGCTCGCGACGTACGAGGACGTCCACCGGATCGCCCACGCCGAAGGGCTCGACGAGGAGCTCCTCTTCGTGATCCACACGCACCGCGTGAGCCGCGACGCGACGCGTCGCTTCTACGTCGTGAAGCGCCAACTGCCCCGCCTCGTCGGACAGTGGAAACGGGGCCGCACCGTTCTCGACATCGCCCGGGAGTGGAAGTTCCCCCCGGTGCTGATGGGCCAGCAGATGCTCGGCGAGCTCGGCATCCCCCGCAAGAAGGTCTGGCAGACGTTCCTCCATCCGGAGACCGCACCGGACGCCCGACTTCGGCGGGAGGTCGACGAGCTCCTCGCGAGCGACATGGTCTACTCGCCGCGGGGGATGGAGTTGCAGCGCGAGCGCGGCCGCAAGGGCGAAGAGCGGCTGCAGCGGTGGCTCGAGAAGCACGGGATCGGGTACCGCACGGAGAAGGACCTGCGCGGCAAGTACGCGAAGACCCCGGACGCGCTGCTCGACCAGCCGATCATGTTCTACGGGCAGAAGCTGACCTGGATCGAGTCGAAGGCGAACTTCGGCGACGACGTCGAGCTCCGGAAGAACCTGAAGCGGCAGCTCGGGCCGTACACGGAACTGTTCGGCGAGGGCGCGGTCGTCTACTGGTACGGGTACGTCGACGGGGCGGAGTCGCCGCCCGGGATCCTCCTCTGGGACGGCACGACGTTCGAGGGGATCACGCCGGTCGTGCCAGCGCGGCCCGAGCGATCTCACGCTGGGCACCCGTCGCCAGGTCCCGCTCGACCACCGCACCCGGCGACGCCTCCTGGAGCCCCAGGATCACGGCCCGACGGCTCCGCCGCCGCGCCGCCTCCTTGAGCTGCCGGGACATCGACCGGGCGAGCAGGTCGCAGTCGGCCGACACTCCGGTGCGCCGGAGCTCCTGCACGACCTGGATCGCCTCGGGGGTCCACGACGGGTCGACGACCACCACGTAGGTGTCGAGCGGCGGCTCCCCCTCCGGCCATCGGCCCGCCCCCTTGAGGAGCAGCTCGAGCGTCTGGTCGCCGATCGCGAGGCCGGCCGCGGGCGTCGCGGGACCCCCGAACAGCTCGATCAGGTGGTCGTAGCGGCCGCCCCCGAAGATCGAGCGGCCGTCGCCGGACCGCGAGTACGCCTCGAAGACCGTCGAGGTGTAGTACGCGAGGCCGCGGACGACCGTCGGGTCGAAGACGACGCGGTCGCCGAGGCCCGCTCGCGCGAGCAGCTCGAACAGCCGCTCGAGGCGCGAGACCCCCTGCCGGGCCGCCTCATCCAGGCCCCGGTCGGTCAGGTCGCGGAGGTACTCGGCGAGGTCGACGGGCGGGATGCCGCCCTCGGCCGCCGCGAACAGGTCCGAGAGCTCCCGGACCCCGTCGGGCGCGACCCCGGCGGCGACGAGCTCCCCCTCGAACTCGGCGGGAGGGACCTTGCGGTACCGGTCGACCGCCCGGAAGAACCGGGCCGGGTTCTTGGCCCCGAACCGGCGCCCGATCCCCTCGGCGATCGCGCGGTCGCTCACGCGGAAGGCGTAGAGGCCCTGCGCGCCGACGTCGTCCATGATCTGCGCGGCCGTCGCGAGGAGGTCGGTCTCGGCCTCGACGCCGGGGACCCCGAGCAGGTCGAGGTTGAACTGGACGAACTCGCGCGTGCGGCCCGCCTGCGGCTCCTCGTACCGCCAACTCTTCCCGACGGTGAACCACTTCACCGGCATCGGCTCGGACTTCGCCCGCTCGACGAAGATCCGCGCGAGCGACGGGGTCTGCTCGGGGACGAGGGCGACCGGGCGGTCCCCCTTGTCGTGGAACAGCCACGTCTCGGCCGCGATCCCCTCGCCGCTCTTCGTCTGGTACAGCTCGAAGCTCTCGACGCACGGCACCTCGAGCTCGACGAATCCGGCCCGCCGGGCGCCCGCGCGCATGCGGCGCCGGATCTCCGACCGGGCCCCGGCCTCGGGCGGGGCATAATCGCGGAATCCCCGGAGCGCGGGCGGCATCGGGGTTCCGGACCCGTGGCCGCGTATTAAGCGGTTAAGCCGAACTCGTGGGACGCATCGGGGCGGGGAGCGGCTCGCCCTCCGGCGGCTCGACGGTCGCGGGGACCCGGTCGACGAACGTCGCGAGCCGGCGGTACGCCGTGATCGTCCCGACGAAGTTGCGCTGGCGGAGCTCCTCGGCGATCTCCCGCAGGTCGACGAGCGCGGGCGCGATGTCGACCCCCGAGCCCCGGAGCGCGATCAGGCGGTCGCGCCGCCGCTTCAACTCCTCGAAGAACAGCGGCTCCAGGACCGACCAGAGCGCCACGGCGGCCCGAGCGAGGAGCCGTTCCGCCTCGGACCGCTGTCCCTTCGCGAAGCCCCGGCGCCCCTCTTCCAGCGGCCCGACCGCGGGGCCCGGGTCGCCCCCGAGCTCGCGGATCGTCTGGACCAGCAGGTCGCACTCCGTGACCAGGATCCGACCGGCCGCCCACTCCTCCTCCACCCGGGCGAGGTCGTCGCGCAGGTGGACGATCCGGCGGTACGCGCCGAGCAGGTCGCCGGAGGAGATCGACGCGCGGACGGCGTCGAGCTCCACGTCGGCGCTCGGCGTGGCGACCATCTGGGCGAGCTCGTTGCGACGGGCGATCGCCGCCTCGAACTCCTCGGCGATGGCGCTCGCGAGATGGACGAACATCTCCCGGCCGACCGCGTCGAGCGACCCCTCGTCGTCGGACAGGTTCGCCGCGGCGGCTCGGGTCTCGAAGGCCGTGAAATCGAGCCCCAACCGCCGGGCGAGCTGGAAGTAGTCGTCGACCCGGCGCTTCAGTTCCTTCCAGTTGGTGGCGGCGGGGAGCGCCGGGAATTCGACCAGCGGAGGGACGGGCGGCGAATCGCGGGCCGGGGGCGGCGGGGAGGCGGCCGGGAGGGCCGGGAACCGCGCGGGCCGCGAGAGCAGCCCCTGGACGGGCGCCGGCGGCGGGGACGGCGTGAGGTCGATCGTCGAGATCAGCTCGCCGATCGTGCGGAGGTAGGTCGGGTCGTTGACCCGTCCGGGGCCGGCCGCCTCCCGGACCGCGCCGAACAGGGCCACCCCGAGCTGGCAGCGAGGGCACGCCTCGGCCCCGTCGGGGACGTCGGTGCCGCAGGCCGGGCAGGTCGCCATCGGCTTACGACCGCGCCGGCGCGCCCGCCGCGCCCCCCCGGGCCGTCGGACCCTTCACCGGGGGCCGGTACCGGAAGTCCTTGCGCATCGCGCGGAGTCGCTTGATCCGGTCGGCGGTCGGCGGATGGGTGGAGAACAGGCGCGTCACCGACGCGCCCCGGAACGGGTTCACGATGTAGAGGCTCGCCTGGGCCGGCGACCCGACGTTGATCGGACGGCGCTGATTCGCGGACTCGAGCTTCTGGAGCGCGCTCGCGAGCGCCTCCGGGTCGCCGAGCGTCCAGGCGCCGACCTCGTCGGCCCGGTACTCGCGCGAGCGGGAGATCGCCAGCTGCACGAGCATCGCCGCGATCGGGGCCGTCACGATCGCGATCAAGAGGACGATCGGGTTGACGTTGCTCCGACTGTTGCCGCCGCCGAACAGCATCGAGAAGAAGACGATCTGCGACGCGTAGGCGATCGCACCGGCGAGCGTCGCGGCGAACGTCATCAGGAGCACGTCGCGGTCGCGGATGTGCGCCAGTTCGTGGGCCAGGACTCCCTTTAGTTCGCGGTCGGTCAGGAGCGGCAGGATCCCTTCGGTCGCCGCCACGATCGCGTGGCGTTCGTCGCGGCCGGTCGCGAACGCATTCGGGGTCGGACTGGGAACGATCGCGAGGCGCGGGGCGACCAGGTGGAACTGCGGGGCGAGCTCGCCCACGATCCGGGCGAGACGCGGCGCCTCCTGCGGCGTCACGATCCGCGCCTTGGTCGACCAGAGGACGATCTTGTCGCACCAGACGTAGGAGACCAGGTTGAGCACGAGGGAGATCCCGAGCGCGACGACGAGTCCGGCGATCCAGCTGCCGAAGACGAACTCGCCGACGAGGCCGCCGACCGCGACGAAGAGGGCGATGATGACCGCGAAGAGGATCGCGGCCTTGGTACGGACCCCGGCCACCGTGGCTCCCCTCCCCCGTTGCTAGCGGGCGACCGCTCAAAAGCTCTCGGTGAAGGCCGAGGGGGCCTCCTCGCGCGGAGCACCGCGGCGCGGGCGCCGGCCGCCTTCCTCGGTCACCGGTCCGGCGAGAGCGGCGCGAGATGGCGGCGCGCGGACGGCGTCGGGTGGTAGGTGCCGGGCCGGAGGGGGGTCGGCGCGTCGCTCCACCGCCGGACCTCCGGGGGGACCCGGCTCCGACACCGCTCGCACCGGTAGCCGCGATTCGAGCCCAACGAGTGGGTCCGGCCCCCGCACGTCGGGCATCGCGGGGGGGCGCCGGGGGTCCGTCGCGGAGAGAGCCGGACGAGGCGGATCCCTTCCAGCCGGAGGGTCGGGTCGACCGATCGACTTCCCCACAGCCGGACCCGATCCCCCGGGCGCAGGGCGCGCGCCACGGCCGGCAGCGTCTTCGTCGGCTCGAAGGCGACCGCTCGGAGTCGCGCGCCCGTGTCGTCGCGGAGCACGAGGCGCACGTGTCCCCCCCGGAGCTCCTCGGGCTCCCCGTCGACCGTGCCCGCGACCCAGCCGGCCTCGTACGGGCCGAACGTGCGGACGGTCCGCGGAAGGAGGTGGTCCCCGGTCCCCTGGTTGGTGCGGTAGAGGATCCACCGGTCGACGGGCTCGGACCGCACCGTGCGACGGGCCCGGAGCGGCGCGTCGGGGCGGGTCCCCCGAAGTCCGTACAGGATCGGACACGGCGTGTGCGGCGTCACGAGCAGTCGCCTCGTGCGCGAGTCCTCGCAGAGGAACAGGCCCCTCTCCCGCTCTTGGGCCCGCCGCACGCTCGCCACCGAGACCCGGCGCGGGCGGCGCTCCCGCTCCGGCGACCGGTACGCGATCAACTCCCACGTCCGTCGCCGTCCGGGCCACGCGATCGCGGCGGCCGCACCGACCAGCCCTCGATCGTCGGCGACGGTGCGAACGTACGCTCCCCGCGACCAGAGGAGTCGGCGGACCCGATCGACGTCGACGATCGTGCGAACCGCCTCCCAGTAGAGCTCGTGCGGCAACGGACTGGGGACGGAGACGAGCGCCGGATCCGTCCCCGGCGCGCCGATCCGGGAGACCGCCCGGAGGCGGTCCCAGGCGGCGTCGAGGAACCGGCTCCGGGCGCCCTCCGACGGCGACCGGCCCGCCGAATAGCTCCAGACCGGGCGATGGTCGATCTCGCCGATCCGGCGGCGCGGACCGCTTCCGAGGCCGAACCGCGCCGCGAGCGCCGCGTTGCCGCGGGTCTTCCACGGCACGTTCGGGTTCAGTCGGACCAGCCGCGGTTCGCCGAGCACGTCGAGCCCGAACGTCCGGGCGACCGCCACGAGCTCCGTGAGAGCGTGGGTCGTGCAGCCTCCCTCGGGGCTGTCGGTGTCGTCGATCCCGACCCAGATCGGCATCCCGCCGCCCGAGGGCGAGCCGCGGCTTGAGCCGGACGGGCCCTACGCGAGGCCCGCGAGCAGTTTCTGGTAGGCCGCCAGGTTCGGCTCGACCGCGATCTCGGAGCGGACCGGGCCGAGGGTGGAGCCGACGAGCTTGAGCTCGAGGCCGTCGGCGTGGACCTCCTTCGGGCGGTGCATCACGCCGATCGGGATCCGGCCCTCCTCGACCGCCTCGAGGCAGAGCTGGAACATCTTCTTCCGGTCGGTCGGGTCGTAGCCGGGGAGCTTCGCGACGTCCACGACCTTCTCGCGCCAGAGCTTGTACGTGTCGTTGTACGTCACGCACGGCGAGAGGTCCTCGACGAAGGCGAACCCGCGGCCCTCGCGGTTGAACCGCAGCGCCTCGGAGAGGATCGCGGTCATCCCCTTGGGGTCGCCCGAGAACGTCCGGGCGATGAAATTCGGTGCCGGGATGGAGAGCGCCGTCAAGATCGAGTGGAACGGCGGCTCGACGTTCCCCTCGAAACCGATCTGGCTCGTCGGGGACGCCTGGCCCTTCGTGAGCCCGTACGTCTCGTTGTTCATGACGATGTAGAGGATCGACGCGTTCTTCTTGAACGCGTGCATGAAGTGGCCCATCCCGATCGCGTAGCCGTCGCCGTCCCCCCCGGCCGCGACCACGGTGAGCGACGGGTTCGCCAGCTTCACGCCGACCGCCTGGGCGAGGAGCCGCCCGTGCAGGGCGTGGATCCCGTTGATCTCGAGGAAGTTGTGGATCGACCCGGAGCAGCCGATCCCGCCGACGAGGACCAGCTCGTGGACCGGGATCTTCAGCTCCTGGGCGGACTTCTTGACCGCCGCGAGGACGGAGAAGTCCCCGCAGCCGGGGCACCAGATCGGCGGGACCGGCTTCGCGGACTGGACCATCTACGCCGCCTCCCGGATCTGCGCCACGATCTCGGGCGCGCGGAACGAGAAGCCGTCGTACCGAAGGACCGAACGAAGCTTCGCGTGCTGCGCCGGCATCGTCTCGCGGAGGAGCCGCGCGAACTGGCCGGTGTAGTTGTGCTCCACGACGTACGCGACGTCGACGGAGGCGAGGAACGGGTCGATCTCGTGGGTCGGGACGGGGTAGAGGGTCCGGGCCTGGAGGTACCGCGTCGCGACCCCCCGATGTTCGAGCAGTTGGCGGGCTTCCTGGATCGGGCCGGACGTGCTCCCGAAGCCGACGAGGCCGATCCGGGCCGACGGCGGACCGAAGACCCGCGACTCGGGCAGCTCGTCCCGGGCGCGCACCATCTTCTCCATCCGCTTCCGCATCATCCTCAGTCGATTGGCCGGATTGACGGAGACGTGGCCCCACTCGTCATGCTCGTTGCCGGTCACCTCCGACCAGATCCCGGGGGTCCCGGGCGGGGCGAACGGGCTGACCCCGTCGTCCTGGAGCTCGTAGACCTTGTACTGGGCCATCTGCGCGACGCTCTCGCCGGTGAGCCGCTTGCCGCGGTCGACCCGCACGTGGGCGAGGTCGAACCGCTCGCTCGTGGTGGTGTTCTGGCAGAGCGCTTGGTCGAGCAGCAGGATCACGGGCACCCGCCACCGCTCGGCGAGGTTGAGCGCGTCGACCGTCATCCCGAACGCGTCGAGGGGGGTCGCCGGCGCGACGATGAATCGCGGGTACTCCCCGTGCCCCAGGTTGGCGAGGTGCGAGAGGTCGGACTGCTCGTGCCTCGTTGGTTGGCCGGTCGACGGCCCGACCCGCTGGCAGTCGGCGACGACGATCGGGATCTCGGCCGCCCCCGCGTGGCCGATCCCCTCGGTCATGAGCGAGAGGCCCGGCCCGCTGGTGGACGTCATTACGCGGGCGCCGGCGTACGACGCCCCGATGATCATGTTGACCGCCGCGAGCTCGTCCTCGGCCTGCCGGACGACCCCACCGAAGGCCGGGAGGTACCGTTGCAGGTACTCCATCACCTCGGTGGCGGGCGTGATCGGGTAGCCCGCGAAGAACCGTCCGCCGCCGACGACGAAGCCGAGCGCCACCGCCTGGTTGCCGGTGGTGAGGATCAGGTCGTGCGCGTCGCCCTCCGCGACGGCGAACCGGCCGGCGACGCCGGGCGCTTCGATCGCCGCCTTCCGTCCGATCTCGAGCGCCTTGAGGTTCTTTTCGAGCGCTTCGCCGCCCCGACGCTTGAACCGCTCCTCGATGACCGCCCGGGTCGTCGTCGGGTCGAAGCCGAAGAGGACGGAGAGGGCCCCGTAGGCGGCCGTGTTCTTGAAGATCGGCTGGCCGAGCGGACCGCCGACCAGGGTCGCGAATGGGAAGCCGGCCGAATTCGGCAGGTCGACCTGGAAGGTCGTGGAATCGTACAAGATGAAGCCGTGGCCCGCCATCTCCTCGCGGCCCATCTCGATGGCGTCCTTGTCGAATGCCACGAGCGTGTCGACCTGCGACTTCACCGCCGAGATCGGGTCCCGGCTCGCGCGAACGGACGCGTCCGCATGGCCGCCCCGGATGCGGGAGAGGACGTTCCGGGAGGTGTAGACGTAGAGGCCGTGCTTGCGGAAGTACCGGCCGAGCAGGTCCGAGACGGTCAGGGTCCCGTCCCCGCCCTGGCCCCCGATCATCACGCTGAGGTCCGTGAGCTCGATCGGGGCGCGCTCCGCGGGGGGCGTTTCGCCGGCGGAGATCGGCGTCGTACGGGCGGCGGGGGTCGTCATGGAATCGGCGGTCGAGCGGTCCCTCCGAGAGTAGCACGTGTTTGAGGTCCGCGCTCTATTTAACGCCATATCCGACAGACGGCCGCCGCCCGTGTCGGCGCGCGCTCCCCTCTCGACAAACGTTAATTCGCCGCCTCGGGTAGAACCGGCGATGCCGGAGCCCGGCCTCGTCGAGGACTACCACCCGGCGACCGCGTCGCAGCGGCACTTCCCCGCGTCGATCGAGCTCTGGGACGAGACGCTCCGGGACGGGGAGCAGGCGCCGGGCGTCCACTTCTCTCCGGAGGAGAAGCTTCGCATCGCCGAGCTGCTGTCCGACATCGGGGTCGGCGTCGTCAACGCCGGGATCCCCGTCGTCTCCCGGGAGGAGGCGGAGGCCGTCCGGCGCGTCGCGCATGCGGGACTGAAGACGAAGGTGCTGGCGGCCGCCCGCACGGTGCCCCGGGACGTCGAGGCGGTCGTCGACAGCGGGGTGACGCACATCGCCATCTTCGTCGCCGCGAGCGAGGTCCATCTCCGGTACAAGCTGAAGATGACGCAGGAGGAGGTCCTGGCCGCCTCGCTCGCCTCGGTGCGACGGGCGAAGGAGGCCGGATTGCACACCGCGTTCGTGACCGAGGACACGGTGCGCGCCCCGTTCGACTTCGTCGAGCGACTCTACACGGCCGTCCAGGACGCCGGGGCCGACCGCCTGGTGGTCGCGGACACAGTCGGCATCATGACCCCGCTGACGTTTCGATGGTACCTGACCGAGTTCGTCCGCCGGGTCCGGCCGAAGGACCTCTCCGTCCACTGCCACAACGACTTCGGACTCGCCACGGCGAACACGATCACCGCGGTCGAATGCGGCGCCCGGGCCCCGCACGTCTGCGTCAACGGACTCGGCGAGCGCGCGGGCAACGCCGCCTTGGAGGAGGTTGTCCTGGGGCTGGAGTCGCTCTACGGGGTCCGGACGGGGGTCGATACGCGGCGGCTGTTCGAGCTCTCCCGGCTGGTCGAGGAGCTGAGCGGCGTGCCGATCGGCGTCAACAAGGCGCTCGTCGGGTACAACGCGTTCTCCCACGAGGCCGGGATCCACACGCACGGGATCCTCGCGAACACGCTCACCTACGAGCCGCTCCAGCCCGGGGCGATCGGCCGCGAGCGGCAGCTGATCCTGGGGAAGCACACCGGGCGGGCGGCCGTCGTGGAGAAGTTGAAGGAGCGCGGCGCGACCGCCTCCGACCCGATCCTGGCCCAGCTGCTCGAGCGGATCAAGCTCGAGGGGGAGGCCCGCTCGAAGGACGAGCTGCGGCGCTTCCTCGACGAGTACCGGTCGATTTTTGAGCGGCCGGGACTGTCCGACGCGGAGTTCTGGGCGATGGTCGAGGCCGCCGGGATCCGGACGGTGACCGCATGAGCGGCGCGAACGGCCACGGAGCGACCCTCGCCGAGAAGATCCTCGCGCGGTCCGCGGGCCTGGAGCACGTGGTCCCCGGCGAGATCGTCGAAGGGAACGTCGACCTCGCGATGATGCACGAGCAGGGGGCGCAGACCGTCGCCCCGTTCCACCAGATGGGCGCGACGGAGGTCTGGGACCCCGACCGCGTCGTCATCGCGATCGACCACTGGGTGCCGGCGTCCACGGAGGGCGCGGCGGTCCTGCACCGGATGCTCCGGAAGTTCGCCGCCGAGACCCGTCTGGAGCACTTCTACGACGTCGGCCAGCACGGGATCTGCCACCAGATCCTCGCCGAGAACGGCTGGGTCGTCCCGGGCGACCTCGCGGTGGGGACGGACTCCCACACCAACATGCTCGGGGCGATGGGCGCCGTCGCCGCCGGCATCGGCCCGACGGAGATGGCGGCGGTGCTCGCGCTCGGCCGCCTTTGGCTGAAGGTCCCCCCGACCGTCCGGATCGAGGTGCGGGGACGGTTCGGGCCCGGGGTGACGGCCAAGGACCTCGTCCTGCGGATCCTGGGCGAGGTGAAGACGACGGGAGCCCAGTACAAGTCGGTCGAGTACGGCGGCCCCACGATCGACCGCCTGTCGATGCCCGAGCGGTTCACGATCTGCAACATGACCACCGAGATGGGGGCCAAGACCGGGATGGTGGCCCCCGACCAGACGACGTACGACTACCTCGCTCCGATCGCGAAGCACGCGATGCATCCCCTGCGTCCCGACCCCGATGCCGCGTACGAGCGACGGGTGGAGATCGACGTCGACGGGATGCCCCCGATGGTGGCGTGTCCGTATTCGCCCGACAACGTCCGGCCCCTCCCGGAGGTCGCGCGCGAGCACGTCGTGATCGACCAGGCGTTCCTCGGGTCGTGCACGAACGCCCGGATCGAGGACCTTCGGGAGGGGGCGGCGCTGATGAAGGGCCAGAAGGTCGCGAAGGGAGTGCGGTTCATCGTCTCGCCGGCGTCGACGAAGATCTACGACCAGTGCCTCAAGGAAGGGCTCGTCCAGCTGTTCACGGACGCGGGGGCGGTGTTCACGAACTCGAGCTGCTCCGCCTGCTTCGGGGGGAACATGGGCATCCTGGCCCCGGACGAGACGTGCGCCTCGTCGTCGAACCGGAACTTCCCCGGTCGGATGGGCGCCAAGGAAGCGAAGATCTACCTGATGTCGCCGGCCGCGGTCGTCGCCAGCGCGATCCGCGGCGAGGTCTCCGACCCTCGCGAGTTCGCCTAGGAGGCCGCGTGCAGGACGTCATCGAGGGTCGCGTCTGGACGCTCGGTGCCGACGTCGACACCGACCAGATCATCTCGGGCAAGTACCTCACGATCATCGACCCGAACGAGCTCAAGAAGCACGTCTTCGAGATCGCGCTCCCCGAGTTCGCGGCGCAGGCCCGGGCGGGCGACATCCTCGTCGCGGACGAGAACTTCGGATGCGGCTCCAGCCGGGAGCACGCGCCCCAGGCGATGCGTGCGATCGGCGTCGGAGCGGTCGTCGCCGATTCGTTCGCTCGGATCTTCTTCCGGAACGCGATCAACCTCGGCATCCCGACGATCGAGGCCCGCGGCGTGCGGGCGATCTTCGCCACGGGCGACCCGGCGCGGATCGAGATGCGCGCCGGGCGCGTGACGAACGTCCGCACCGGGGCGTCGGTGGAGTTCCCCCCGCTCCCGCCCCACCTGCTCGACCTCCTGGAGGCCGGCGGCCTGGTCGAGAAGGTGCGTCGCGAGCTGGAGGCCCGCGCCGGGAAGGTCCCGGCGGCCCCATGAAGGACGCCGGCTACGAGGTCGCGGTCTATCCGGGCGACGGCACCGGACCCGAGGTCGTCCGTGAGGGTGCGAAGGTCCTCGCCGCGCTGGGCGAGGGGGGACCGGCCCCCTGGCATCTCACCGAGTTTCCCGGCGGCGGCGAGTACTACCTCAAGACCGGCCGCGAGTGGGAGCCCGAGGCGGAGGCGGCGTCCCGGAGCGCCGACGCGATCCTGGTGGGCGCGGTCGGATGGCCGGGGGCGACGCTGCCGAACGGCGACATCGCCGGCCGCGCGCTGGTTCTCGGGCTCCGCGAGGGGCTGGACCTGTACGCGAACGTGCGTCCCTGCCGCCTCTATCCGGGGGTCCGCCACCGCGTCAGCGGGGCGTACCGCGAGGTCTGGCCGCCGAGCGCCGTCGACCTCGTCATCATTCGGGAGAACACGGAGGACCTGTACGCCCCGATCCACGGGCGCCTCGCGCGGGGCGGGGGGACCGAGTTGGCGATCGACACGCGGGTGATCACCCGCAAGGGCGCCGAGCGCGTCGTCCGGTACGCCTTCGAGCTCGCCCGCGCCCGACCGCGCGGGGCGCCCGGCGACGGCGTGCGACGGGTCACCTGCGTCGACAAGTCGAACGTGCTCGAGGGATGCCGCTTCTTTCGCGAGACGTTCGACCGGGTCGGAGCGGAGTATCCCGAGCTCGTCCGCGACTACGCCTACGTCGACGCCTTCACGCAGTGGCTCGTGCGGGACCCCGAGCAGTACAACGTCGTCGTGGCCCCGAACATGATGGGCGACATCATCACCGACCTCGCGGCCGTCCTGCAGGGGGGGATGGGGTTCGCGGCCGGCGGGAACATCGGGACCGACCACGCGATGTTCGAGCCGGTCCACGGGAGCGCGCCGAAGTACGCGGGGAAGAACCAGGTGAACCCGTTCGCGACGTTCTTCGCGGTCGAGCAGCTGCTGCGATGGCTCGGGAGTCGGCACGCCGACGCGCGCCTCGGCCGGCAGGCGGACCGCCTCGAGACCGCGATCGCGACGACGCTCGCCTCGGGGGACGCCCGGACCTACGACCAGGGCGGTCCGGTCACGACGAGCGGCGCGGGCGACCGCGTCGCGGCGGCGATCCGGGAGGAGCGGCGATGACCGTCCGGCCGGTCGCCATCGTCGGCGGCGTGACGACGAAGTTCGGCGTCCGCCCCTCCACCTGGGCGGAGCTCTGTCAGGAGGTCGGGGCCGCCCTGTTCCGCGAGATCCCCGAGCTCCGGGCCGAGGACGTCGACTCGCTGTTCGTCGGGGCCGCGGAGCCCGAGCGGTTCGCCTTCCAATCGCACATGGCGCCGTTCGCGGCCGAGCAGATGGGGCTCCGCCCGTACCGGATCCTGCAGCGCACCGAGTTGGCCTGCGCCTCGGGCCAGTCGGCGATCCGGTCGGCCTACGCCGCGATCGCCGCCGGGCTCTCCGACGTCGCGGTCGCCGTCGGGGTCGAGAAGATGAATCTGCCCTCGATGGCGGAGGCGAACGCCGCGATGGCGTGCGTGATGGACCGCGCCTGGGACGGCCCGGCGGGCGCCACGGCGCCGCCGTTCTTCGCGATGGTCGCCCAGCGCCACATGCTGGAGTACGGCACGACGGAGGAGCAGCTCGCGGCCGTGTCGGAGAAGAACCACCGGTTCGCCAACACGAACCCTGCCGCCCAGTTCTACGAGAAGACGTTCCCCCGGGACAAGCTGCTGCGGCTGCCGGTCATCGCCCCTCCCCTCCGCCTCGGCGACTGCTCCTCGATGACCGACGGCGCCGCCGCCGTCGTGCTCGCCGCGGACGACCGCGTGCCCCGCTACACCCCGACCCCGGCCTGGATCCGGGGAACGGGGCAGTACTCCGACTTCCACAACCTCGCGAACGCTGGCTCGCTCACGGAGTGGGTCGGTCTGAAGCGGGCCGCCCGGGAAGCGCTCGGGCGGGCCGGGATCCCGGTCGACCAGCTGGACGTCGCGGAGCTGCACGACTGCTTCACGATCTCGGAGATCGTCGAGTACGAGGCCCTGGGGCTCTGCCCCCCCGGGCAGGGCGGCCCGTTCGCGGCGGACGGCCGAGGCGACCGCGGCGGAGACCTGCTCGTCAACCCGCGGGGCGGGCTCCTCGGATGCGGCCATCCGCTCGGGGCGACCGGCATCGCCCAGGCCGTCGAGGTGTACCGACAGTTCGCCCGGACCGTGCCGGCCGCGCGGCAGGCCCCGGACCCGGAGTGGGCGCTGGTCCACAATCTCTCGGGCAGCGCCAACGTTCACTCCGTCATGGTCTACCAGGCCGGGCGGGCGTCGTGACGACGGAGACCCGTCCGCGCCGGCCGTCGACGCTCGCCCCCCCGTCCGAGGCCGTTCCGCCTCCCCCTCCGCCGCCGCGGAAGGCCGAGCCGCGGCCGTTCCTGCTCGACTTCGTCCCGCTCGAGGGCGAGTCCGATACGCGACTCGCCCGGTTCTTCCAGCGCCTGCGCGAGGGCCAGCTCGCAACGACCCGGTGTCCGCGCGACGGCGCCCTCCTCTGGCCGCCCCGGGTCGTGTGCCCGACCTGCCACACGGAGGAGCTCGCGTGGGTCGACCTTCCGTCCCGCGGGCGGATCTACGCGTTCAGCGCCGTGCTCGCGGGGGCCCCGCTCGGAATGGAGGCGGACGTCCCGTTCGCGGTGGGCCTCGTGGACCTCGAAGGGGTGCCGCTCCGGCTGTTCGGCCGGATCGAGGGGCGACCGTGGAACGCGCTGGCCGTCGGGATGGAAGTCCGGGTCGAACCGTACGACGTCGGCGACGGCCGGTTCTTCTACCGATTCCGCGCCCCGGAGTAGGTCGACCCCCCGGCCGGCGTCCCGGTCGGGAGTAGGCTATTTATAACCCCCCTCGGTCTCGCGCGCCGTTTCACGGAGCAGCGGCCAGCATGGAAACGACGACGACGGGGTGGTGGCACCGCCACGGCTGGACCCTCGCAATCCTGCTGTCGGCGTTCGGCGTCGCTTTCGCGATCCGGACGATCTGGACGTACCCCGTCATCGCGCAGTGGGGCCCGCTCTACACGTACGCGGGCGGCTCGGACTCGTACTACCACTCGCGCGTGATGCAGTACA